>JAAYZY010000607.1 GCA_012514615.1 Chloroflexota bacterium
ACCTCGGCCTGCGCCTCCCGTTCGTTCAGGTAGCGGGAGGCCATCACGTTGGCCATTCCCCCGCCGCCCCCGATGAAGCTCTCCCAGCACTGGTCGAGACTGTCCATCTCCAGCACCCGCGCCGGGATGACCTTCTGCTCCATGCCTTTGGCGTAGAAACCCAACGCCTGGGCCAGCAGCTTCTCGTCCAGGGCTGGCTTCTCGCTGTCATCCACCAGGCGGCCGCCCAGGGCCAGGTACTGGATGACGAAGGCGCGGTTGACCCGCCCCTGCTGCCCAGCGGCGGGGAAGAGGTAGCGGGTGGTGCCGCTGAGCACGTCGGCCCAGGTGACCGGGGCAGTGGGCATCTTGCGGGTGTTGTAGGCCAGGTGCTCCACGTCGGCGGAGAACTGGAGGGCGAGCTGACTCTCGCCCAGGCGCCCGATGCTCAAAGCGAAGGGGTACATGTCGGCGAACAACGTGGGGGGGAGGAGCGCGTCCAGCGGCTGCAGCACCCCCGCCTGCATCGCCTCGCCCAGCCCTTCGGAATCCAGCACCACCAGTTCTGGCAGGGCGGCCGGGGCCACGTTGTAGGTGCTTTGGAGCAGCTGCAGCAGGCCGCCGCTGCCGGCGGCGCGCTTGACCCGCAGCTCGACGGCGATGTTGGGGTTGGCTTCCTGGAAGGCGTCCAACTGGCTGCGCAGGACGCCGCCGCTTGGCGTCTCCCCGTCGGAAGGCAGGGCGTCGGGCCACCAGATGGTCAGTGTGATACGCGGCGTGGCCGTGACCGGGGCGGTTGCGGTGGGCGCCGTGGCCGTGGGTTCCGGTTGGGTGGGCTGGGGGCTGGGCCCAGGGGTGCTTGGGGTGGCCGGCGATGCGGTGCAAGCGGCTGCCAGGAGCAGCCCAGCCAGTAGCCCGGCCAGCGCGATCAAGCCGCCGCGCCGTGCTCCCCCCTCCTGCTGTTGGGCGTTACGCACTCAGTCCCTCCAGGTCACAGATGGAGGCATTATAGCACAGTCTGGCTGCAGGCGAAAGAGGGGGCCGGGCCTGGAGAGCGGGGCCCGGCGGCGACCGTCCCGTCTGAGACGGGGGCTGGTCCCTGGCTTGACGTTCTGGGTGAAGGCGGGTACAATGGGGGTGTGGTCGCCCCCGTAGCTCAGTGGATAGAGCACCGGCCTCCGGAGCCGGGAGCAGGCGTTCGAATCGCCTCGGGGGTACTGCCGGCAGGGGAGGGGAGAGCCAGGGCTCTCCCCTCTTCTTCGTCCCCTCCGCTGGCCCCTAATCGGTAATCAGTCGAGAGCGGCGGAAGCGTGCTTGGGCCGCTAGCAGGGCTGCGACCGACAGCCCCACCAGCACCACCAAAGCCACGATGACCACCGCGGTGAGGTCCAGCGAACCCAGGGCGCCGACCAACCTGGCCTTCCATTCGTTCGGCAGGAGGTTGGCAGCCAGGATCGGCACCCACACCAAGGCCACTACCGCCAGGCTGAGGGCCTGCTGGGCTTGGCGCACCGTGGCGGCGCGCAGCGAGAAGAGCACCCCCAACCCAGAGGCCAGCAGGGCGGTGAACAGACTGAAGGCCAGCGCCCCCGCCGCGAGCCACCCCGGGTAGAAGGCCAACCCCCCGCTGTGGTAGGCCACGTTGATGGCCACCGCCCCCAGCAACAGGGCCACAACCGACAGCCCCCAGGCGAATACCACTGAGGCGGCGACCTTGCCCAAGAGGATGGCCCGATCCGAAAGGCGGCTGGCCAGCAGCGTCTCCAGGGTGTGGCGCTCGCGCTCGCCAGCGAACGAGTCGGCGATGTAGGAGCTGACCAGGAACGGCGGGATCCAGGCCCAGGCCAACAGCGAAAGGGGCGAGGTGAGCCACTGAGGGCCGGTCTGCAGCGGCATGAAGACGCCGAACACACCAATGAAGAGCAGCAGCCACCAGCGGCCGCGGGTCCCACCCTGGAGCAGAACCTCTTTGGTCTCTTTCCAGATCACAGTCAGGATGTCTTGCAGCATGACGATTCTCCTCCCGAGGCGTTCTGTTCCTCTTCAGCCATGAGGGCCAAGAAGACATCTTCCAGGCTGGCCTGGCCCTTCCGCACCTCTTCCACCTGAGCCCCTGCGCTCACCATGAGGCTGACCAACGGGGCCGCCTCCGCGCCGCTGCCCAAACGCAAGGATAGGCCACCGTTCATCGCCTCGGCCGACAGCACCTCCGGCCGGCCTCGGAGCAGGGCCAGCACCTCGTCGCTGAAGCCCCGGCCCACCACGTGCACCTGAGGCGCGCCGGTCTGCCCGCGCAGCATGGCAGGGCTGCCCACGGCCAGCAAGCGGCCCTGACGGATGACCGCCACCTGGGCGCAGAGCTTCTCGGCTTCCGCCAGGTTGTGGGTGGTGAGGAAGACGGTGACGCCTTCCCGCTGGGCCAAGCCAGCCAGGTCGTCGCGCAGGGCGGCGGCGGCCACTGGGTCCAGCCCGGCCGTGGGCTCATCCAAGAAGATGAGAGGCGGCCGGTGCAGCAGGGCCCGGGCCACGGCCAGCTTCTGCTTCATGCCGCGGCTCCAGCCGGCCACCATCTCCTGGCGGCGCTCCCAAAGGCCCATGTGGGTCAGGAGCTCTTGGATGCGCGCCTGGCGCTCGGCAGGCGACAAGCGCCAGATTCGGCCGTAGAAAGCCAGGTTGTCTTCGGCGCTCAGGCGCTCGTAGAGCCCGTGGTGCTCCAGCAGGGCGCCAGCGCGCTGCCTGATCTCGGCGGCTTGGCTGCGGGTGTCGTAGCCCAGCACCTCGGCCCGGCCGGCTGTGGGTTCCAGCAGGCCCAGCAGCAGGCGAATGGTGGTGGTCTTGCCGGAGCCGTTGGGCCCCAGGAAGCCGAACACGATGCCCGCCGGCGCTTCCAGGGTCAAGCCGTCCACGGCTCGCACCGCTCCGAAGTGGCGGCTCAGGGTGTCCATACGGATGGCTGTCTGCGTCATGGCTCCTTCTCCACAAGGTTGGTGGTCTGCTCAACGAACTGCTTCAGTTGCCGGCGATATGTGCTGAACGCCTGGCGGCCCGCCTCGGTGAGGCGGCAGATGGTCAGCGGCGTCTTGCCGCGGTAGGTCTTCTCGATCTCCACGTAACCGGCCTCTTCCAGCTTGGCCAGGTGCGAAGAGAGGTTCCCCTTGGTCAGCCCGGAGGCCCGCTGCAGGTAGAGGAAGTCGGCGCTTTCCACCGCCCCCAGCACCGTGACGATGAGGAGTCGGGCCGGTTCGTGGATCAGGCGGTCCACCTCCACCATGGTGTGCAGTTCATGACTCATGGTCACGCTCCTCGAGCGGCTGGCTGTGCCGCAGGTACGAGAGGAAGGCGAGCGCACCGGAGAGGATCAGCGCCAGGCCAAAGCCGATGAAGAAAGCGCCCATGCCCCATTCGTCGTCCAGACGCATCAGCGAGGCCAGGGCCCCGATACCCAGGGCGATGACGCCCAGGGTCTGGAAGCGGCCAACCATCACCTTGTGGCCGAGCCAGAAGAACCAGGCGCCGATGATGACCCCTTCCATGAGGGGCAGCCAGTTGAGCGTGGCGGGCTGCAACACCAGCAAGCCACCGACCAGCGCGCCGGTGACCGCACCTACAGCGACCCGCAGGGGCCGATGTCGCTTGGGGGATCGGTGGTAGGCCACGTAGCCGGTGCGGGGGTAGATGATCCGCTCCTTGGCTGTGCGCACGGCCTTGTTCAGAGCCAGCCCGCCGCCGATGAGCACCAGCGGGAAACCCAAGGCCGGCAGCGCGCGCCAGGGGGAGCCCTCGGGGAGAAGCGCTACCGAGGCCAGCAGGAGCCCAAGCAGTAAGAACACGATGCCCACGCTGCCTTCCACAAGACCGTCGTCGTACCAGTAGCGGTAGGTGCGGGTGGTGATCTGCTCCACATCGATTTCCGGGATGGACATGCAAACCCTCCTGTAGACTGGTTTGTAGGTCAGACCAGTCTACAGTCAGTATAGCACAGGAGACAGCGGTTGTCAAGACCCAATTTGCGGCCGACGGCGGGTTCGTGTGGATCTCTACCCCCATGTGCTGTGGCGTGGGGCGGGTATCTGCCTATGAGCGTCGGGGGGATGGGCCCCGCTTGCGCGAGGGCGACGGAGGGAGAGGTTGTGCGCGAGGAGGGGACGGATGCCAGAGTTCTTAGTAGGTCTCAATATCGTCTGGGCGGAGGGCCCGGCCGGGGCGATCCGACTCCACAGCCCAGGGGGTTTCCAGGCCGTGCGCTTCCATCAAGGAGGTGTCTAGCAGCAGTTCGTCGGTCGGGCCGTCAGCGGCAATGCGCCCGCCATCTAGGATGACCGTCCGAGAACACAGGTCCCAGACCAGCCGCATATCGTGGCTGGCCACCACCATCGTCTGCGGCAGGCTGCGTAGCAGATGAATGAGATTGCGGCGGGCTCGCGGGTCCAACCCGGCTGACGGTTCGTCCAGCGCCAGGACCTGCGGCTCCATGGCCAGCACGGTGGCGACGGCGATGCGCTTGCGCTCTCCCAGGCTGAGGTGGTGGGGCATATAGCTCTCGTAGCCAGACATGCCTACGGCAGCCAGCGCGCCGGTTACCCGCTCGTATACCTCTTGCTTCGGCAGCCCCAGGTGCAGGGGGCCGAAGGCCACGTCGTCCAACACCAGGGGCGAGAACAGTTGGTCGTCGGGGTCCTGAAAGACAAGGCCCACACAGGTTCGCACGGCGCGCGCCGTCTTATCCGATACCGGTAGACCAGCGACCAGCACCTCCCCGCGCCCACGCAGCGTGCCGTTCAGGTGCATCAAGAGCGTGGACTTGCCCGCTCCATTGGGCCCAACCAGAGCCAACTTCTCCCCCGCCTGCACGTCCAGATGCACGTCATGGAGTGCCTCTCGCCCGTCCGGGTAGGTGTAGAAAAGGTTGGACAGGTGGATGATGGTGCACACGGTCACAAGCCTCCACTGGCGGACGAGGCCCACACCCGCCCCAATAGGCCGACCACCAGCAGTGTCCCTGCCCAGGCCAGGCCGGCCCAGGAATCCCGCGGCCGCCAGGTCAGCCCCATCAGGGATTGCTCCTCGCCAGTGAAGCCGCGGGAGAGCATAGCCACGTAGATGCGCTCGCTGCGTTCGTAACTGCGGATGAACAGGCTACCCACCATCCAGCCCAGCACCTGGGCTCGCCACAGCACGGTCCGACCGCGCCCAGCCGAGCGGGCCTCGCGGGCTGTCTGCAGGCGCAAGGCCTCGTCCACCAGGACGAAGAGGTAGCGATACATGAACGAGATGGTGGAGGTGAGCGCCGGGGGCACGCGCAGGGCGCGCATCGCCGACACCAGGTGCGTGAAGGGGCTAGAGACCACCAACAGCCCGCTCACCAGCACTGAAAGCCACGCCTTCACCATCACCGAGGCGAAGAGGAGCAGCCCGGCGTCGGTGACGTTGATCTGCCATCCCATGATCTGGAATCCCCAGACCACCTGGCCCGCACGGGTGAACGGCAGGGAGAAGGCCGCCATCCCGACGAAAGGCAGGGCGATGGTGGATCGCCGCAGCCCCTCCCAGAGCGGAATGCCGGCCAGGCGAATGGACCCTGCCGCCAACACCGCCAGCAGCGCGAAGGCAGGCCAACCGGCCGGCGGGGTGCTTGTCACCGCCAGCACGAAAGCCAGCGTGGCCAGCAGTTTGAGCCGCGGGTCCAGTTGGTGGATGAGACTCGTGCCGTGCCGATAGCGATTCAGAAACGTGTGCTTCATCGCCCCCTACACGTCAGCCGCGGAGGCGACGGATGGCCTGCACGGGTGGCTGGCCTCCGCGACCTCCGCGGTAACCGATGCCCTGAACCTGGGGCTAGTGTGTGGCTCCAGCCGACTTTCGGCGCAGACTCCAGGCTATCCCGTAGCCCACGCCGAACATCAGCAGTGTACCCACGATGCCGGCCACGATGGTGGCGGCCCTCTCATCCCCGATGCCCGGGAACGTGTAGTCCGGGATGATCTCGTAGGGTGCATCCTGGGCCTGATCCAAGAAGCCCACATCTTCGGCCACCCGTTCCAGGCCATCCGGATGCGGTGAGGCTAGGGGCGAAATCAGCGCCAGCGCCAGAGCCAGCAACAGACCAAGAAGCCACCAGCGATTCTTGAATACCTTCATGTTGCCACCTCACACGCGCGCCGTGGTATGGCGCAGCGAAAGCAGATCGGGACGCGCCGTCTGCAGGAGCGACAGCGCCGCTACCGTGATGATCCCCTCGCCGATGCCGATGAGCATATGCACAAGACCCATGGCTGGCAGCACCACGGCCCAGGGCGATGTGCCGGAAAGGGCTAGCTCCGCGGCGGCCATCAAGGAAGCCACTACCACCGAAAGCCAGGCCGCGACGAAGGCGCTGACCAGGGCGGCCCACCGCCGTTTCCCCAGCAGCCGCCTCAGCCCGACATAAACGAGCCAACCTACCCACACGCCCACCACTGCCATGTTGAAGACGTTGGCCCCAAGGGCCAGCAGCCCGCCATCCTGAAAGATCAGAGCCTGGACCGCCAGTACAGCCGTCACTACTAGCATGCCGGCCCACGGCCCCAACAGGATGGCGGCCAGCGCCCCGCCCAGCAGGTGCCCAGATGTGCCGCCAGCCACGGTGAAGTTTAGCATCTGAGCAGCAAAGATGAAGGCGGCGGTCATGCCCATCAAGGGCATGCGTCGCTCGTCCATCTCCTGGCGCACTCGAGTGGACGCGTACCCCACGGCGCCTGCAGACGCTACCCAGGTTACCGCAGCAGTGCCTGTGCTGATGAAGCCATCGGGAATGTGCATCTCCTTCCCTCCTCATTGATGTGTGCCGCGCCGATTACTGCAATCAGTTGCAATTATAGCAGGGCCTGAGGGAGTGTCAAGTCTGAGCGCCGGGTAGGGCACTTGCACGGGGGGCATCGTCCCCCCTTGTGGGTGGACACACCGGAAGCTGTGGGACGCAGGGACCACCGATGCCCTGCCCTAGGATCAGTTGTGGGGATCCTGGATGCCGACACGGTCCTCTGGGATCGCCCCAGGCGCGGAGCCGGCCCGCCGGCCCATGTCGGGGGCGTTTCTTCGCTTTGCTGAGTATGGCCGGCGGGCGCGAAGACGGCAGGGCCGAGCGCCCTGCCGTCTCTTGGGTCTGTCGGTGGCTGGCCGGGAGGCTAGCCTTGGTGCGCCGGGTCCCGTTGCAGCAGCTCGATGAGGACGCCGTGCATCCCCTTGGGGTGCAGGAAGGCCACCAGACCTTCGGCGCCTGGTCGCGGCGTCTCGTCGATGAGGGGGACGCCCTTGGCCTTGAGCTGCTCCAGGGCGGCGTGGATGTCATCCACTTCCATGCAGACGTGGTGCAGACCTTGGCCTCGTTTCTCCAGGGTCTTCAGCAGGCTGGCGTTGCCCTCCATCGGCTGTACGAACTCCACCTGCGACTCACCCACGGGGAAGAAGGCCACCCGAACGCCCCGCTCAGGCAACTCGCAGAGGTCGGAC
>JAAYZY010000608.1 GCA_012514615.1 Chloroflexota bacterium
CCACCGGCCCATCGAAGCTGGGGCCCACGTGGAGCACGCGGTCGCCCTCCACCACCACCACGCCGTCTTTGAGGATGGCGTGGTGGCCGTTCTGGAAGCCCACCACCCATCCACCTTGGATCAGTGTACGCATGCGTTCCCTCCCAGTTGGTGTATCCACAACCGCACAGCGGGTCTGCCTGCCCACTGCGCCCGCCTCATTTCGGCTGCGCCTTCTCTTGCCACCCCTGCCAGTAGTCGTGGGTGTGCTCCAGGTAGGCCTGCACGTCCAAGCGGGCAAACGACTTGGCGATCTCTTCTTCCGCCGCGGCCAGCGCTCGCGCTTCGTCTACCCGCAGCATCTTGCGCCCCTGCATCACCACCTGGCCGCCCACAATGACCGTATCGACATCGTTGCCCCGGACGTACCAAGCGATCATGTTGGCCGGGCTGACGAAGGGGGTCAGGTGCGGCTGCTGGCGGTCGATGAGGATGATGTCGGCCTGCTTGCCGGGCTCCAGCGATCCCAGTTCGCGCTCCAGGCCCAGCAGGGCCGCCGCCTCAATGGTCACCAAGCGCACCACCCGGCCGGCCGGCACCACCGTCTGGTCGTGGTGATCCATCCACTGGAGGAACTGGGCGTGGTGCAGGTGGTCAAAGGGGTCGGAGTGGAAGTAGGGCGCCGCGCCGTCGGTGGTGATGGCCAGCGGCACACCGTTCTGCAGCAGCTTGAGGATGGGGCAAGGGCCCAGAGCGACGTTCCAGGGGCCGTAGGGCACAGCGGCGATGCCGCAACCAGTGCGCCGGATGATGTCGATGTCGGCGTCGGTGAGGGCGTTGGCGTGGGCGAAGAAGACGTCTGGCCCCAGCACATCGTCCAGCACGCCGGCGCCGAAGGCCGACTCGGCCCACTCAAAGGTGCCGCGGGCGCCGTGGGTCTGGATGCGTACGCCGAAGTCGTTGGCGATGCGGCGGGCTTCCAGGGCCTTGTCTCGCATGAGGCGGGCATCGGCTGGGCTGTAGCGGTGGTGGTGGCTGCCGGGGCCCTTGTCGGGGCTCATGCCCAGCAGGTAGGGCACAGCGAACATCGGCTCCAGGCGGGGGTTACCCCAGCCTCGCAGCTCGCTGAAGAACTCCTTCGTCACCTCGATGGTCTGCTCGTAGGTGAAAGGACGCCGCTCGGCGCGGTCGCCATCCCAGAAGGCGCCGGTGTTGTCGTGGCCCAGGTTCAAGAAGGGGTCCGGCGGCCCCACGGCGATAAAGGCCCGCAGGCCGGCGTCGGCCACGCCCTTGGCGCTGGCCAAGGCGAAAGACGGGTGATCGGCCCGAGCCGGGGTAGCCCCCACTACGCTGACGCCTGTGGTCACGCCGAACTTGAGCCGCTCGATGGCGGTCATCAGCCCGTCGGCGTACCACCAGCTAGGGGTGGTGGCATGGAAGTAGAGGGGCGTGGAAGGCCAGCCCAGACCGCCTCGCCACACGCCCTTGATCATGCCGTGGCCGGCGTGGTGATAGGCGTCCACGATGCCGGGCATCACCAGCTTGCCGTGGGCATCCAGCGTCTGGGCGGCGGAGACCTGCGCTGTCACCTCCGCCGTGGGGCCCACAACAACGATGCGGCCGGCATGCACCGCCACCGCGCCATCGCTCAGGACGCGGTTCTGGGGGTCCACGGTGACCACAAGGCCTCCGCGGATGAGCAGATCGACATCCCTTGTCATGGTGCGCCCCTCCTTGGCGCGCTGCTGCCGCCCGAGGGTTACAGCCTCTCGCCGATACGCTGCAGCGTCTCGATGATGAACTCCCGCTGTTCGATGGTCACGGTATGGCTCACGGGGATCGAAAGCACCTCCTCGGCGGCTTCTTCGGCCACGGGGAAGGCCCCCAACCGGCAGCCCAGATCGGCATAGACCGGTTGGACGTGCAGCAGCGGCACGTAGAGGCAGCTTGCAGCGATGCCCGCAGCGCTAAGCTCCTCTTGCACCCACTGCCGCCGCGGCGTGCGGACCACGTAGTTGCGGTAGGCGTGGCGGCAACCCGGCCGCTCCACCGGCGGGCGGATGGACGTGGCGGCCAGGGCGGCGGTGTAGGCCGCGGCGTGGGCGCGCCGCTGCTCCAGC
>JAAYZY010000609.1 GCA_012514615.1 Chloroflexota bacterium
AATCCAGTCCATGCATGCTCTCCTCGGCTATCCCGGAGCCGCTCAGGCGGGCTCCACCTGCACTTGGGCCACCCGGCTCCCCGGCGCCAACAGCGCCCCCAACGAGCTCTCCCCCAGGTTGCGCGTGGCCAAGGCCACTCCCCGGGGCACCTCCCTATCCAAGCGCGTGGGCAGCGTCACCTCGCCCAACGCTGAACGCACTCGCGCGGCCGCCCCTTGGGCCAGGCCGGCGCGGGCCGCGTCGTCAGGGTGCAGCCACAGTCCGTCCGGCGCAACCAGCGTCTGCAGCGCCTGGCTGCAGGCCGCCAGAGTTCCCCGATCGTAGAGCGCCCGACCCACCCAAAGGATCAGCGGGTAGGCCGCGTCCGCGGGCAGGGCCCTCGCCGGGGCCTTGCGCAAGGCCGCCTGGCCCTCGGAGGCAAGGCGCAGGGCGCCGAACTCGCCCAACGAAGCGTAGCTCAGCCCCTCGTAGGCTGGCGCGGCCTTGGCCAACTCGGCGAAGACCTGCCCTGGGCCCTCGAAGGCCCAGGCGTGCGCGCCCGGCGTGGCGTTGGCCCCAGTCAGGGGCAGCAGCCGCAGCGCCAGCTCTTGCAGGATCTGCCAATCGGGGCGGGTCTCGCCCAGCGGGCGCAGCCCCTGACCGCTGTGCTGCACACGCCCCTGCAGATTGGTGTAGGTCCCTTCCTCGGCCGCCGGCCCGGCGGCTGGCAGCACCACGTGCGCCAAACGAGCCGTCGCCGTCAGGAAGAGGTCTTGCACCACTAAGAACCGGGCCTGGCCCAGGGCCTGGCGAGCCACCGCGCACTCTTCCACCGGGTCGGATCCCAGCACCAAAAGGGCCTTCACCCGACCATCCTGAACCGCCGGCCAGAGATCCTCCAAGGGCAGGCCGGGGTTGTCGCTGAGCTTGCGCACTCCCCACCACTTGCTCAGGCGGTCGCGCACGCGGGTGTCCTCCAGCCGCTGGCCGCCAGGCAGGCAGTCTGGCAGCAGACCCATGTCGCTGGCCCCCACGGTATTGCTGTCGTCGGCCAGGTAGAAGGGCCCATGGGCCCCCCCCACTGCGCTCAAGTTGGCCAGGGCCGGCAGGGCATCGCCGCCCCACCCTTCGCCGGTGAGGACCCAGGCGTTCTTGGCCGCGGTCAGCAGGTCGGCCGCCTCCTGCAGTTGCGCCACCGACAGCCCAGCCGTCTCTGCCAGGGCCGCAAGCGAATCGGCCTTCAGCCCGTCTTCCACCGCCTCCAGGTTGCCGGCGGCGCGGCCCTTCTTGGCCGCCAGAATCGCCTTGATCAGCCCGTTGGCCACCGCCGACTCAGCCCCTGGGCGGTAGGCCAGCCAACGGCCTGCGTAGCGGCTCAGCTCCACCCGCTGCGGGTGAAGCACCAGCACCTTGGCCCCTCGGCGCAACACCGCCTGCTTGATCCACAGATCCAACAGCGGCAGCTCTTCGGAGGGATCGACGCCAGCCAACATCACCAGGTCCGCCTCAGCCAGGGAGGCGAAGCTCTGCAGCAACGCCGCCCCCTGGGGCAGCCGCCTCATGTGGGCCACGTTGTTGCTGCCCACCACGGCCCGCAACAGGCGCTGGAACAGATACGCGGCCTCGTTGGTGACGCGGGTCGACCCCAGGCCAGCCACGGCGGCGGGGCCGCCCTGCTCCACAGCCTCGCCCACGCCGCGGGCGATGGCTTCGTAGGCTTCTTCCCAGGTGGCCTCACGCAGCTCCCCGTCGCGTCGAACCAGCGGCCGCCGCAGACGCCCGTCGGCCTGGACAAAGTCGTGGGCGAACCGGCCCTTATCGCACAGCCACTGGTCGTTGATCGCCGCGTTCTCCCGCGGCGTCACTCGACGAAGGCGGTTGTTCTTCACACCCCAGTCCAGGTTGCAGCCCACCCCACAGTGGGTGCAGATGCCCGGGGTGCGCGCCATCTCCCAGGAGCGGGCCTGGAACCGCGCCACCCGGCTGGTCAGCGCCCCAACCGGGCACAGATCGATGGTGTTGCCCGAGAACTTGGAGTCGAACGGTTGGCCGGGAAAGATGTCCAGCTCGGTCAGCCGACCACGCTCGAAGACGCCCAACTGGATGTGATCCGACACCTCTTCGCCAAAGCGCAGGCAGCGCCGGCACAGGACGCACCGTTCCTGGTCCAGGATGATGAACGGGCTGACGGGGTGGGCCTTCTTCTTGTGCCGCTTGGTCTCGACGAACAGGCTCTCGCCGGGGCCGTGGGCCATGGCTTGATCCTGCAACGTGCACTCGCCGCCCTTGTCACAGACCGGGCAATCCAGCGGGTGGTTGGTCAGCAAGAACCGCAGCACCCACTCCCGCGCCTCACGGCAGGCCGGCGTGTTGACATGCACTACCAGCCCGTCGCGTACCACGGTGCTGCAGGCCGGCTGCAGCCCTTTCATCCGCTCGATTTCCACCAGGCACATGCGGCAGGCCCCGATGGGGGTCAGTTTGGGGTGATGGCAGAAGGTAGGGATGTCGATGCCGACCGACTGCGCGGCCTGCAGCACCGTCGAACCGGGCGGCACACTCACCGACTGCCCATCGATGACCAGGTGGACCAGTTGTTGCTCCATAGAGACCTTCCTGCAAACCTCAACGCCGGGCGAGCGGGTCGCCCGTGGCTAGTTGCCCCCTACCATGCAGCGGCCGTGATGAATGTGGTAGAGATACTCCTCGCGGAACTTCTGAATGCTGCTGCGCACCGGCCCAATGGCCGCATCGCCCAAGGGGCAGAAGCTCTTGACGCTGATCTGGTCACAGATCTTCAGCAGCAAGTCAAGGTCTTCTTCACGCCCAGCCCCTTCCTCGATCCGCTTGAGGA
>JAAYZY010000610.1 GCA_012514615.1 Chloroflexota bacterium
ATGGACTGGCCGCCTTCCAGCAGCACCACGTCCCGCCCTTTGCTCACCTGGGCGAAGGCCGCCTTGAGCTTCTCTTCGTAGTTGACCGTCTCCTGGCCCCGCAGCACCGCTTCCACACGCTCGCGGGTCAGCGCCACCGGCACCAGCACATCCATCGGTTCCGGCAGCCCCAAGACCCCCTTGACGAACTGGGCGTCTTCGTCCACGGCTGCGCCCGCCACACTCTTGGCCTGCAGGCTCAGCGGCTTCATGTAGGCCAGCGAGAGCCCATCGGCCAGGAAGCGCTTGCCCAACCCCACGCACAGGCCGGTCTTGCCGGCAAAGGGTTCAGTCGAGGTGACATACAACGTTGCCATGGCCGTACCTCCCTCTCTGATGTGGAATCTCCGTGTGAACCTGCAGGGCCACGCCGCCGCGGAGAACGACCGCTGGTAAGGTCAGCGCCGATCAGGCCTTGGCCGGCTCTTCGCTGAGCACCAACCGCATGTCGATGCCGATCGCTCCCCTACCCTTTTCATACACTACTAGCGGGTTAATGTCAAATTCCACAATTTCCGGAAAGTCGGTGACCAGTTGCGACATGCGCAGCAGCACGTCGATGATCGCATCCATGTCCGAAGGCGGCTCACCCCGCATCCCCTGCAGCAAGCGGATGGAGCGGATCTCATGGATCAGCCCCGTGGCCTCCCGCCGCGAGATGGGCGCCACCCGGAAGGTGACATCCTTCAGCGCTTCCACATAGATGCCGCCCAGGCCGAACATGAGCAAGGGGCCGAACTGCGGGTCCCGATTCATGCCCACGATGACCTCACGCCCACCCTTGACCATCTGCTGCACCTGGCAGCCCCAGATGGTGGCGTCGGGCATGAAGCGGGCGCCGCGGTAGACCAGCAGGTCGAAGGCGTCGCGCACATCCGCCGACGTGGTCAGGTTCAGCTTCACGCCGCCAATGTCGGACTTGTGCAGGATGTCCGGCGAAGCGATCTTCATCACCACCGGGAAGCCCATGGCCTCGGCATGGGCTACCGCCTCATCCGGCGTGCTAGCCAGCTCCGAGCCGGGCACGGCGATGCCGCAAGCCAAGAGCACCTCGCGGGCCTCGGCGTCGCCAATCTGCAACCGCCCCTCGCTGCGCACCCGCTGGAAGACCGCCCGGATGCGCTCGTGGTCGATGCCCATATCCTCGATCTTCTCCGGGCCGCGCTCCAGCCAGACGCGGTGCCGGTTCATGGCGGCCATGGCCGCCACCGCCCGCTCCGGCACCGGGTAGTTGGGCACCGAGTTGGCGTTGAAGATGCGCACGCCGCGCACCGTGGTAGCCTGCCCCATGAAGCAACCGAAGACCGGCTTGTCGAACTGGCGGGAGACCCTCACCACCGCCTCGGCCACGCCCTCGATGTCGGTCATCACCTGCGGCGTGAGCACCACGATGACGCCGCCCACGTTGGGGTCGGCCAGCACCGCCTTCAGGGCGAACTCGTAGCGGTCCGACTTGGCATCGCCCAGCACGTCCACCGGGTTGATGGCGCTGGCCGCCTCCGGCAGGAAGTTGCGCAGGGTATCGATGGTCTCGCGGTTCAGGTCAGCCAGGCGCAGCCCGGCGTGCTCCAAGGCGTCGGTGGCCATGATGCCCGGGCCGCCGGCGTTAGTGATGATGGCGATGCGGTCGCTCTTGAGCAACGGCTGCCGGGCAAAAGCCACCGAGTAGTCGAACAGCTCTTGCACCGAAGTCGCCCGCAGCAGGCCCGCCTGGTTGAACGCCGCCTGATAGGCCGCCTCAGAGCCAGCCAGCGTGCCGGTGTGGGAGGAGACCGCCCGCGCCCCGCCGCTGGTGGTGCCCGACTTGATGGCGATGATCGGCTTCGTCTGCGTCACTTCCCGGGCCACCTTCATGAACTGCGGCCCGTCCACGATCCCTTCCAGGTAGGCCATGACCACCTTGGAGTACGGGTCATCCTTCCACGCTTGGATGAAATCCAGCTCGTTGGCGTCGGCCTTGTTGCCCAGGCTGACAAAGCGGGAGAAGCCGATCTCCTCGGCCAGGGCGATATCCAGGATGGAGGTGCACAGCGCGCCAGACTGGGACATGAAGGCAATGTTCCCTTGCTTGGGCATCCCCACGGCGAAGGAGGCGTTGAACTTGCCGATGGTGTCGATGACCCCAAGCACATTGGGGCCCACCAAGCGGATGCCGTAGCGCTTGGCCACCTCGATGACTTCCCGCTCACGCTCCCGCCCCTTGCTGCCGATTTCCCGGAAGCCAGCGGTGATGAGGATCGCCCCCCGCGTGCCCCTTTGCCCGCACTCTTCCAGCACGCCAGCCACGAACTTGGCCGGCACCACCACCACCGCCAAGTCCACCGGGCCAGGCACTTGCAGCACGCTTGGGTAGCTCTTCAGGCCGAGAATCTCATCAGCCTTGGGGTTGATGGGGTAGATCGGCTTCGGATAGCCTGACTGGATCATATTGGAGAGCACACCGTAGCCCAGCTTCTCCGGGTCGGCAGAGGCTCCGATCACAGCCACGGACTGGGGATCGGAAAACACTTCCAGCATGGCAACAACCCCTTTGTTATGGATGGTCTGTGACGAATTGCACACAGACAATGATACACCCGAAGCCCGCATGGCGCAAAGAGGCTCGCTGCACCAGGCAGCGAGCCCACCCAGGCAGAACCCTGGCCTAGGACCAGCCTGGGATGAGCCCAGAGAGCTTCAGGGCAAACGCCAGCACGCAGACGATGAGCACCGGACGGATCCAGCGCTCTCCTTTGGTCACCGAGAAGCGCCCGGTCAGCCAGCCGCCCATGCCGTTGCCCACCGAGAGCACCAGCCCCAGCACCCAGTCTACCTTGCCTTCCACGGCGAAGACGTACAGCGCCAGCAAGGTGTAGACCAGGATGATGAGCGCCTTCACCGCGTTGACCCGCACCAGGTCCATGCCGAAGATGCCCACCAACGCTGCCATGAAGATGAAGCCCACGCCGGCCTGGATGAAACCGCCGTAGATGCCGATGAGGAAGAAGACCACCGCCGCCGCCACCTTGCGACGGGTGCTGATGCCATCGCCGTCGCCATGCAGCTTGCGGGTGGGGTTCCAAAGGATCAGCATCAGCACCACCACCATGATCACCGCCAGGACTCGGTTGAACGTCTCCTCCGGCAGGTCGATGGCGATCTTCGCCCCCAGGTACGCCCCCGCCAGAGCCGGGATGGCCAGCAAGCCGCTGAGCTTGAAGTCCGAAACCCCCTTGCTGCGGAAGCCCAGCACCGCGGTGATGTTCTGAATGACGATGGCAACGCGATTGGTGCCGTTGGCCACCGCCGGGGGTAGCCCCAAGAAGATGAGCAGCGGCAACGTCAGGAGCGAGCCGCCGCCAGCGAAGGTGTTCATGACACCGGCCACCAGGCCGATGGCCAGGATCAGCAGGACGGTCAAGGGATCGAATGTCAACTTCGGTTACTCCTGTCGCTTGGCATGAAGTGGGCCCAGAGAGCTCGCTCCTTGGGCCCCACCGAAGTGACATTTTACCACAGGCTCGCCCGGCGGACAAAACGCCGCCCCTGGTCGGGGCGTCCCAAACCAGGGGCGGCGCGCCTGCCCCCTTGCCGGCTCTGCCCCTACTGGCGCAGGCGGTAGAGCACCTCGCCGGCGTTCTCCACCACCAAGATGCCCTGCCCCTCCTGGTGCTTCCACTGCGTCGGCTCGATGCGCGCCGAGTCGGCGTAGCCCACGTTGATGCGCTGGCAGCGGGCCCGGGGGATGCCCGTCGCCAGCGTCACCCGGATGCGCGGCCGGTCCACGCCGTCCTCGTAGACGCCCAAGCCGGCCAGGTGGGTGGAGTGGGCCAGCACCGCCCGCGGCGCCCCCTTGAATCGCTCCCATTGCCCCAAGAAGTAGTCCCGAGAGTGGTAGCCGATCTGGTCGATGATGGCCCCGTGGGTGTAGGAGACCTCGCTGATGTGGGGAGCGTAGATGACCACTTCGCCCCCATCGGCCACGATCGGCTCCAGCTTGTACATGGCCTTGGCCGCCGTCCACAGGTCGTCGTACATGGTCGGGGGGATGGAAAGCACCGTCTCGAACGGTCGCTCTAGGTAGACCACGTTGAGTCGGGCCGACAGCGCGGCCGCCTGCTCAAACGCCTCTTCCGGCGGCCCCAGGAACAGGCCGGCCAGGTCGCGCCCCCGCATCACCAAGCTGCAGCAGAAGACCGGCGCAGGCACCAAGCGCGCCGCCCGGTTCAGCACCTCCCGCACCGGCGTGTGGGCCACGCCGTTGATGGCCATGTTGGTCAGCAGCGCGCCCAGCCAGTGGGTGGCGTCAATGATCTCCTGGCTGGCGATCCCCGGGAAAAGGTACTTGAGGCCGCCGGAGAAGCCGACCACCTCGTGGGGGAAGGTGGGCCCGCAGATGATGAGCTGGTCATACTCCCACACCAGGCGGTTCAGGGCTACGGGGATCTCCTCGTCCATCAGGCCCTGGCTCAGGGCGCGGGTCTCTGCAGCCGAAATGACGCCGGCCAGGCGAAAGGTCTCTGGCTGCTCCCAATGGTGGTTGAACAGCCCCACCGTGGGGTAGCGCTCGGCCTTCTCTTGGGGGGTGAGCCCCACGTGGGCCAGCAGCCGCTCGTCCGACATGAGCGGATGCGTGCCGAGAGCCACCAGGTAGTCCAGGGTCCGCACCTGGGGCCCCAGCGCTTCGTCAAAGAGGCGGAAGAACAGCGGCACCGGCGCGGTGCGCGTCCCATCGGGGATGATCACCAACACCCGCTTGCCCTGCAGGCGCAGCGGTTCCAGGGCCTGGGCCAACAGGGCCCGCGCTTGCTCCTCTGTCACCACGCCGTCGTCATACCCCTTGCCGATGACCACAGTCGCCCTCCTGCAGACGCTCACCCCGCCCTAGGCCGACCAGAGCAGGTGCACCAGGTTGCCGGCCGGGTCGGTCTCCTTGAGGTAGATCGCCTTGGCCTCCGGCCTGATCTTGGCGTCGGTGAGCTCCAGCCCCTGAGCCTCCAGAGCGGCCACCGCCGCCTCGAAATCGGCCACCCGGATCGCCACATGGCAGCGGTCGGTGTCGCCAGCTTTCATGATCTCGATGCGGCCAGGCCCGAGGCCAGAGACGAAGAAGGAGGAGTTGCCCTCTTTGGCCACGAAGCCGAAGCGCTTGGCGTACCACTGGGCCATGGCCTGGCCGCTGGCGCCCCGGGCCGGGTAGAGCCCCACATGCTCCACCCCCACGAAGTTCCCCTGGCCGCGGGCCTGGTGGATCCAACCCAGCACCTGCCGCGTCTTGGCCGTGAGCCCCGCCCAATCGCCC
>JAAYZY010000611.1 GCA_012514615.1 Chloroflexota bacterium
CACCAACAGGTTCACCAGCACGAACACAGTGGCCGTGAAGAGGATGGTCCCCTGGGCCAGCGGGAAGTCTTTCCACAGGATCGCTTCCACGGCCAGGCGACCGACGCCGGGGCGAGCAAAGACGGATTCCGTGATCACCGAGCCGCTGAGCATGTGCCCCACCTGCAACCCCACGATGGTCACCACCGGGATCAGCATGTTCTTCATGGCATGGCGGGAAAGGATCATGCGCTCCCTCAGGCCCTTGGAGCGGGCGGTGGTGATGTAGTCTTGCCGCAGCACTTCCAGAAGATTGGCCCTGACCAACCGAGCGATGAGGCCAGAGGAGACAAAGCCCAGCGTCAGCGACGGCAGCACCAAACGCTTCCAGACACTGCCGCCAGTGACCGGCAGCCAACCCAGCTTGACGGTGAAAACCAGGATCAGGACCAAGCCAATGTAGAAGAGCGGCATGGTAATGCCGATGAAGGAGAAGATCATGCTGGCGTTGTCAATCCAGGTGTTGTGGTGCAGCGCCGCGATGATCCCCAAGGCGATCCCCACGATCACGGCAATGACCAAGGAGACCAGGGTCAACTGCGCGGTGCTCGGCAGCCGTTCCATGATCACATCCATGACCGGCCGCTTGTAATGCACCGAACGACCCAGGTCGCCCTGCACCGCCCCGGCCAGAAACCGACCGTACTGCACATGCAAGGGGTCGTTCAGGCCCAACTGCTCGCGCAGGGCCTCCACCTGCTCCGGCGTCGAGGCGTACTCGCCGGCCATGATCAACATGGCCGGATCACCCGGCAGCAGATGCATGATGGAGAAGACGAAGATGGAGATCAGCAGCAGGACGGGGATCAGGGTGAGCACCCGCGACCAGATGTACGAAGCCATGTACCTCTCCCTTCTGCCTCTTCCGCAACCAGCGCGTCCCGTCCAGGGACATGGGCGCTGAGATGAGAATGGGCTGGGTGGGGCAGCGAAGCTGCCCCACCCAGCCCATGCAGCAACGGATAGGGACTACTTCTCCATGTACGTGTCGTAGACCCAGATGTCCACGTTGGGCCGCGGTCCGAAGCCGAAGCCCTTCACATTGTCCCGCAGCACAGCGATGCGGAAGCTGCCGTAGATCGGGAGCACCAGGGCGTTATCCATGATGATTTTCTGCGCTTCCACCAGCAGCTCACACCGCTTGTCCAAGTCCACAGTCATGGACGACTCGTCCAACAGTTCGTCCAGCTTGGAGTCGACGAAGCGCGTCCACGACCAGCCGCCGGGGCGGTTGTTCTTAGAGTTGTAGAGCATGTCCAACACGCCGGGGTCAGCGTAGGCCATGTGCTGGAAGATCAGGTGGAAGTCGCCGTTGGCCGCCCGCTCCAGCTGGATCGGGCCGGAAACCACATCGATCTTCACGTCGGCCCCCACCTCACGGAGCTGTGCCTGAACCATGGGGCCCAGCTCTTGGGTGAACGAGTTGACCAGAACCAGCTCCAGCCGCTTGCCGTCCTTCTCGCGAATGCCGTCCGACCCCACCTTCCAGCCGGCCTCATCCAACAGGGCGTTGGCCTTGGCCACGTCGAACGGGTAGAGCCCCTCAGCCTCCTTCCAGTAGCAGCGGCTGGCCGGGTACATGAGCCCGCGGGTGGGGATGGCTTCGCCACGCCACAGCACCTGGTTCACCTCTTCTTGGTTGGTGACATGCAGCAGCGCCTTGCGCACGGCGATGTCATCCAACGGCGGCTTGGTGATGTTCATGACCGCCAGGACCGGGCTGCCGGTCGTTTCACCCTGCATCACCTCCACCCCAGCCATGGCCCGGGCGTCGGGCACATTCTGGGGCGGGTACGACAGCACCACATCGGCCTCGCCGGCCTTGAAGGCGGCTACCGCCGTCTGCACTTCGCTAATGAAGCGCAGCGTGATCTTGTCCAGGTAGGCCGGGCCGCTGTGCTGGTACGACGAAGGGGCCCAGTTGTAGTCGGGGTTCTTGACGAAGACGTAGTAGTCGCCGGGCTTGTACTCCTGCACCATGAAGGGGCCGGTGCCGATGAGGTGCCGCTGGAACTCGTCTGGGCCGTACTTCTCCACAGCCGTGGGCGACCACATGGGCAGGAAGCCTTCGCTGATGGAGTCCAGGAAACGGGCCCAAGGCTTCTCGTGGGTCAGGCGGAAGGTAAACTCATCCACCACCTCGGTCTTGG
>JAAYZY010000612.1 GCA_012514615.1 Chloroflexota bacterium
GCGTCGCGGCGGAGCTGGCCGCTGCCCTGGGGCGGTCGCCGGACGAGGTCCTCGGGCTCATCTCCCAGGGGGATCGCACCTGGGTGCCGCTGGCCCGCGGGCAGGAAGAGTCGGTGCGTCAGCGCATTCGCGACGCCGACCTGCCGGGGGTCTACCTGGAACCGCGACCGCTGCGCATCTACCCCGAAGGGGCCTCCACCGCCCACCTGCTGGGGTTCGTCTCGCTTTCCGACGACCGCAAAGCCTACTATGGGGTGGAAGGGCGGTTCAACGACATCCTGTCCGGCCGCAACGTGAATCTGAGCGCGGCGCAGACCGCCCTCCAGCCCGAACTGCTGCCGGCCGCCGCCCAGAAGTACCTGCCTTCCGGCGCCCAGCGCGACCTGATCCTGACTATCGACCGAGACATCCAGGCCATGGTGGTGGAGGAGCTGGTCCACGGCATCGAAGAGTTCAGTGCCGACAGCGGCACGGTTATCGTCTTGAAACCCAAGACGGGGGCGATCTTGGCCTCCTTCTCTTGGCCCACCTACGAGCCCAGCCGATTCTACGACTATGCGCGAGACCAGGCTTACGAAGGGCTGCTGCTGGACAAAGCCGTGTCAGAACCGTACGAACCCGGGTCTACCTTCAAGGTACTGACCATGGCCGCCGGCCTGGACGCCGGAGTGATCAAGGCGGACGACACCTACGAAGACCCCGGCTGCGTGACCATCGGCAAGCGGGAGATCTGCAACTCCAACCACCGCGCGCCAGGGGTGGTGAACATGACGGAGGTGCTGGTGCAGTCGCTCAACGTCGGCGCCGCCTACATCAGCACCGCGCTGGGCCCCGAGCGGTTCTACGGCTACCTGACCAACTTCGGCATCGGCCCCATCACTGAGGTGGACTTGCAGTCGGAAGTGCCGGGCACGGTGAGACGCCCCACCGACCCGGCGTGGAGCGAGTCCGACTTGGCCACCAACGCCTTCGGCCAGGGCATCACGGTGACGCCGATCCAGATGGTCACCGCCGTTTCGGCCATCGCCAACAACGGCCTGCTGATGCGCCCTCAGGTGGCGTCGCAGGTCATTGTAGATAACCAGATGCTGCAGATCAAGCCGGTGGCGGTTCAGCAGGTGGTGAGCCCCGAGACGGCCAAGGCGGTCACCGACATGATGGTGGCCACGGTGCGCGAAGGGGTGACTCAAGCCGTGGTGCCCGGCTACACCGTCGCCGGCAAGACCGGCACAGCCCAACTGGTGCGGGATGGGCGCTACGACCCCAACGCGGCCATTGCCTCGTTTGTGGGGTTTGCGCCGGCCTACGACCCGCAGTTCGTGGTGCTGGTGAAGATTGAGAAGCTAAGCGGCGAGCAGGCCTGGGGCATGTATGTAGCCGCCCCCATCTTCCGCCGCATCGCTGAGCGGCTGTTCGTCCATCTGGGCATCCCGCCGGACTCTGTACGGCAAGCCATGCAGCCGTCCAACCTGGCCGCGGTCCAGCCGCAGCCTTAGCCGGCAAGGAGAGTTCCGTCTGCCATGCTGACCCTGCACGATCTGGTGGCGAGCGCCACGCTCAGACGCCCCAACGACGCCGAGTGCCCGAACCGCGCCATCCCTGGGTTCTGGGTCGACTCCCGTCAGGTGCAACCCGGCGGCGCGTTCATCGCCCTCAAGGGCGAGCAGCAAGACGGGCACGACTTCGTGGGCGACGCTTTTGCGCGAGGGGCCCGGGTGGCCTTGGTCTCCCGCTGGCCGCAGACCGAGCAGCCCTACGCCCGCTGGGAGGCCGGCCGCGTCCAAGCGCTCAGCGAGGCCGACGCCGAGCTGCCGCTCTGCCTGAAGGTGGATGACAGCCTCACCGCCCTGCAGAACCTAGCCGCCGACTGGCGAGCCCGTTTCGACGTTCGGGTGGTCGCCATCACCGGCAGCGTGGGCAAGACCACCACCAAGGAGCTGGTCTACTCGGTGCTCTCTCGCCGCTACCGCACCCTGCGCAGCAGCGGCAACTACAACAACGAGATCGGCCTGCCCCTGACGCTGCTGACCCTGGATGGGCAGCACCAGCGGGTGGTGTTGGAGATGGGGATGTACCAGTTGGGCGAGATCGCCCGGTTGGTGCAGATCGCTCGGCCCAGCATCGGCGTCATCACCAACGTCGGCCCCAGCCACCTGGAGCGGCTGGGCAGCCTGGAGCGGATCGCCCAGGCCAAGGCCGAGTTGGTGGAAGGGCTGCCAGCCGATGGGGTGGCCCTGCTCAATTACGACGATCCGCTGGTGCGGCCCATGGCCCAGCAGACCAGGGCGAGGGTCTTCTTCTACGGCCTCAACCCC
>JAAYZY010000613.1 GCA_012514615.1 Chloroflexota bacterium
ATCGACAAGATGCTGCAGAGCGGCATCGAGATCCGCTCCCACGGGGTGGAGGAGGGGTGACCTGTGGCCGGACCCCGAGGTCGAGGCGGACGCTCATCCGCCTCGACCCATGGGCGTGGGGAGGGGCGGGGACTCTCACTCGAAGCGCTGGGCCACGGCCTCGATGATCACCCCGTAGAAGATGCCGGCGAAGAAGGCGGGCACGTCCCGGAAGGCTGTGGAGAGGAAGACGGCCGTGGTCACCACCAGCCCCAAGACGGCCCCACGCACGTAGCGGTTGGTGGGGCCCTGCACCAGGCGCAGGTCGGCGGCCAGGCCGATGACCAGCCCCATGACCACCCGGTTGTACCACATGGCGAAGAAGAACAACTCGTTGCCGGCGAAGCCGCCAGCCCGCAGGCTGCCCCCCACGATGCAGACCACTCCCAACAAGGCTCCGGTTACCAGCGAGGCGATGAGCCTGCGACTCAGCTTCATGGTTGTCTCCCTCCCTACGGGACCGTCTTGAACAGCAGCGGCAGCGCCACACTGTGCCGCCGGTAGACCCTGATCTGGAACAGCTTCGGCCAGAGCTTGCCGGTGACAAACAGTCGGTCTCCTTGGGCGTCGTAGGCGATGCCGTTGAGCACGTCGGCGTTCCGTTCGCCCCCCTGCGAAAGCAGCCCGCTGAGGTCGATCCACCCCATCACCCGGCCGTCGGTCGGGGAGATGCGAGCGATGCGATCGGTGAGCCAGACGTTGGCGAGGATCTCGCCGTTGACATACTCCAGCTCGTTCAGGCGCTCCACCGGCCTCTGGCCATCGTGCACCTGCACCTGGCGCACCTCGGCAAACGTCTCCGGGTCCCAGTATCGCAGGGTGGCGCTGCCGTCGCTCATGATGAGGTGCTGCCCGTCGTGGGTGAGGCCCCAGCCTTCGCTGGGGTAGGTGAACTCCCGCAGGGGTGCGAAGCTCTCCCGGTCGTAGACGAAGCCACGCTGCGACTGCCAGGTGAGCTGGATGATCTGGTCGCCCCAAAGGGTGATCCCTTCGCCGAAACACTCATCGGGAAGGCGGTGCTGCTGCAGGACCGCGCCGCTCTCCAGGGCCACCTTGCGCAGGGTGGACTGCCCCCAGAGGCCGGTGCCCTCGTAGAGGACGCCGCTGGCATAGACCAACCCTTGGGTGAAGGCGCCGGGGTCGTGGGGGAAGACGCGCAAGACCTCGAAGGTGTAGGTGGGCGCTCCCACTGCCGCGCCAGGGTCGGCCAGGGCGGGGCTATAGGCTGCGCCGGGTCCGCCAGCGGAGGGCCAGGCCACCCCGAGGAGGCAGAGAGCCAGCAGCGCAGCGCGTCGCAGGGCGCGCCCGAAGAGGGCCAGGCCATGAGGGACGCTGTGGGGGCTCGCCGGCTGCTGATCGGCCATGGGGTGCTTCCCTCCCACCGCATTGTAGCGGCCTCATCTCGGGTCGTCAAATCGCCTGCCGCCGGCCAGCCTTGCCTCTGAGGGCTGGTGTGCTATAATCGGCCCATCCTGGCGCAACAGCGTGGAGACGAAACCATGACAAGCGCTTCGGCACAGAGCCGCCCGGTGGCGGCCTGTTTGGTCAGCCTGCTGGCGCCGCTGGCCCTCATCCTCACCGCGGTGCGCCTGCTGTTGACGCCGTGCTTCTTGCAGGTGGAGTACCGCCTGCCCGGGTTCCCTGCTGACCCGTATGGCCTCACCCAGGAAGAACGGCTGCGCTGGGCTCCCCTGGCGGTGGACTACCTGGTGAACGCTGCCGACATCGCCTTCTTGGCCGACCAGCGCTTCGCCGACGGTTCGCCGCTGTACGATGCCCGCGAGCTGCAGCACATGGAGGATGTCAAGGCCTTGGTGGGGGCGGCGCTGCGGGTCTGGCTGGGCGCGCTGGCGGCCCTGCTGGGCCTGGCGCTGTGGGCCTGGCGCGGTGGTTGGTGGCCTACATACCGCCACGCCTTGGGCCGCGGCGGTTGGTTGACGGTGGGGCTGTTGGCGCTGCTGGTGGCGGCGGCGGCGGTGAGCTTCCGCCCCCTCTTCGTCCTGTTCCACCGGCTCTTCTTCGAGGGCGACTCTTGGCTGTTCGATCCCTCTACCACGCTGATCCGGCTCTTCCCCATGCGCTTCTGGCGCGACGCATTCGCCCTGGCTGGTCTGCTGCCCCTGGCGGGGGGGCTGGCCCTGGGGCTGTGGGCAGGGCGCTCGGCCGGTGGAGGCCAGAACGTTCGCACGGGTCTGCGCGACGCAGATTCCCCCTAGCACACGGAAGGACCCATCATGCCCCCAGCGTTCCCCAGCAAGCCCCCCATCCTCGTGCAGACCAGGCCTGAGCTGCAACGACTGGCCCAACGCCTGTTGGTGGCGCCGCGGGTTGGGGTGGATACCGAGTCCAACGGCTTCTACGCCTACTTCGAGAGGGTCTGCCTGGTGCAGTTCACCGTCGCAGAGGATGACTACGTGGTGGATGCCCTGGCCTTCGACGACTTGCAGCCGCTGGCTGCGGTCTTTGCCTCGCCAGCCGTGGAGAAGATCTTCCACGCCGCGGAGTTCGACATCATCTCGCTGAAGCGAGACTACGGTTTTGAGATGGCCCACCTGTTCGACACCATGCTGGCGGCGCGCATGTTGGGCTGGCGGCGCTACGGTCTGGCCAACATCCTCGCGGAGCAGTTCGGCGTGCAGCAGGACAAGCGCTTCCAGCGGGTGGATTGGGGGCGTCGGCCCCTGCGCAGCGAGGAGCTTCAGTATGCCCGGCTGGACACCCATTACCTGCCGGCGCTGCGGGACCTGGAGTGGGCTGAGCTGCAGGCGCGAGGCCGCTCCGGCCAGGCTCGGGAGGCGTTCCAGCGCCTGACGCAGGTGCAGGGCGAGGCGCGCTCTTTCGCCCCCGACGGCTACCTGCGTTTGGCTGGCGCTCGCGACCTGGACCCCCAGGGGCTGCACGTGTTGCGGGCGCTGTACCGCCTGCGGGACGCCGAGGCGCGCCGTGCGGACCGCGCCCCGTTCCGGGTGATCCCCGATAGCGCGCTGGTCAGCCTGAGCCAGAGCTTGCCCACCGCCGTGGAAGAGCTGGCCCACGTGCGGGCCCTGACTCCACGGCTGCGGGGCCGCTTCGGGAGCAAGATCGTGAAGACGGTGCAGGAGGCGCTGCAGGAGCCGCCTCACACGCCCACACGTCGTCGCGGTAGCCCGCCAGACCCTGAGGCGCAGGAGCGGTACGAGAGCTTGCGGGAATGGCGACGCCAGGTGGCCGAGGGTGAAGGGGTGGAGCCAGATGTGATCCTGCCCAATCAGGTGCTCAAGGACCTGGTGGACAGCCGTCCGCGCACTCGGGAGGGGCTCATCGCCATCGATG
>JAAYZY010000614.1 GCA_012514615.1 Chloroflexota bacterium
CTTTGAGTACAAGAGCGTCGCCCAACAGCGGGGGCTCCGGTTCCTGGAGCTGCCACCGGAGATCAATCTCGCTTCCGACGATTTCCAGCGGCTGGGATACGACCTGCGGGTCAAGATCGACTACCAGCGGTTCGCTTCCCTGATCCCGGACTTCGTCTGCCAGCCGATCCTTTACGGCGTGACAGTGCCGGCCAACAGCCCGCATCCGGCGGCGGCTTTGGACTACCTGGAGTTCCTCCTGGGGCCAGAAGGGCAGAGGATCTTCACTGAGCAGCACCAGCCGTTCCTGTCGCTGGTGGCCGATCGGCCTGAGCGTCTGCCTGACGAGCTCAGGGATCTGCTGGCTGAGAGCCAGCCGTAATCGGAGGGATCCGCCCATGGACACCCCGGTTCCCAGGCGCCAACGAAGCCATGCCTGAGCCTAGGTCGGCCCCAAGTTCCGGGCTCTCCAGGGCAGCGCGGGCCTGGAGATCGCTCCGGTCGTCTGGGGGGCGCCATGGGCTGTCCATCGCCTTCGCCCTCCTGGGGCTGGTGATCCTCTTGTTCATCACCGTGCCGCTGCTGAAGATGCTCCTCTCCTCGGTGGGCGAGCCGGAGATCCTCTGGAAGACCCTCGTCGATAGGCAGGTCGTCGAGGCGATCTGGCTCACGTTCTACGCGGCCCTTGTGGCCACGACCGTGGGGCTGATCTTCGGCGTCCCGTTGGCCTACTTCATGGCTAGGCACGAGTTCCGCGGCAAGCGGCTGGTGGAGGGCCTCATTGACGTCCCCATTGTGGTGCCGCACACTGCGGCGGGAATCGCCCTGCTCTTCGTGTTCGGGCGCAGCTTTGCTGTCGGGCGTGCCTTTGAAGGGATCGGCGTCACCTTCGTCGATTCCACTGCCGGGATCGTCATCGCCATGCTGTTCGTCAGCGTGCCCTTCCTGATCGATTCGGCCAAGGAGGGGTTCAAGAAGGTGGATGTGAGGCTGGAGAAGGTGGCGCGCACCCTGGGGGCTACACCCTGGCAGGTGTTCGTGCGCATCTCGCTCCCCTTGGCGTGGCAGAGTATCGTCGCGGGCAGCATCATGATGTGGGCGAGGGGCATCAGCGAGTTCGGCGCGGTGGTCATCCTCACCTACCACCCGATGATTGCGCCTGTCCTGGTCTTCGAACGCTTCGAAGCGTTCGGTCTGGACTACGCCCGTCCCGTCGCGGTCCTCCTGATCATCGTCAGCGCCCTGGTCTTCGTCCTGTTGCGTGTGTTGGTCAATCGAGGCGAGCAGGCGTGATTGAGATTCGGCGACTCTCGGTCGAACTGGGCGATTTCGCCCTTCGCAACGTGAGCCTCTCCGTGATGAGGGGGGAGTATTTCATGTTGCTCGGGCCCACCGGCGCGGGAAAGACTGTGCTGCTCGAGTCGATTGCCGGAGTCCAGCCGATCCACTGTGGGGAGGTCTGGTTGGGCGGCCGGGAGGTCACCCGGCTGGAGCCAGAGCGACGCCGGGCAAGCATTGTCTACCAAGACCACATGCTGTTCCCACACTACTCTGCCCGCCAGAACATCACCTTCGGGCTGCAGATGCGACGCGAGAGCCCTGGTCGCATGGCCGCGGCGCTGTCCCGGGTCGTCGCCCGTCTGGAGATTGGGCACCTGCTGCACAGACGGCCCGATACCCTCAGCGGTGGCGAGAAGCAGAAGGTGGCGCTGGCCAGGGCCATCGTCACAGACCCCGAAGTGCTGCTGCTGGATGAGCCGTTGGGCGGGCTGGACCCCCAGAGCCGCGACCAGGTGCAGCGGGATCTCCTGAGGCTGCAACGCGACCTAGGCATCACCGTCCTGCACGTCACTCACGACTTCGAAGAAGCGATCACCATGGGGGACCGCATCGCAGTTATGGGGGAGGGGGCCATCAGGCAGGTGGGCACGCCGGACGAGATCTTCCGACGCCCCAACTCGGAGTTCGTGGCGCGCTTCACCATGGCCAGCAACGTGTTCGCGGGGACGGCCGTGAAGGGCGAAGATGGGCAGACGGCCGTGATCATTGAAGGGGCCACCATGTTCACCGCGACCGATATGGAGGGCCCCTGCTACGCTTCGATTCGACCGGAGGACGTCGTGCTCTCGGAGGCTGCGGAGGCCGGGGCCGCCCGGGACGGCGCCAACCGCTTCAGCGCGGTCATCACCCAGGTGGTCAGCAAGGGCTCCGTGGTCCATGTCACGGCGGACCTGCCGCCGCCCCTGACCAGCCTGCTCACCCGGCACACCTTTGAGGATATGCACCTGCGCGTAGGCCAGCAGGTGTACCTCACCATCGCGCCGGCGTCGGTGCACCTGTTCCGGGAAGACGGGCGCGACCCGGCTGAGAGGGGCTGAGGTTGGGGCGACTTGGGTTGATGGCAACCGTGCCATGCCATGGCACCCGGCGTTAGCTGCCAACCGGGAGCGGTTGGCAGATCGCCGGCACGCGAAACGGTGCGTGGGCAACGTGCAGCGGTGGGGTGGTGAGGGCGAGCGTCCCTCTGCTTTCGCCTGGGTCCGCTTAGGGTTGGCAGTGGGCCCGCCGCTCGCGAGCCAGGGCCCCTTGTGTCAGGAAGCCCACAGTGGCTCGCTGCTCCAGTTCCGCCTCCAGGGGCAACCCTACCCGAGCGCCCCCATCCAGCAGGGAGGCGCGGGCGGCCAGCGAGAGCTCCAGCGACCGCAAGCCATCCTCCAACAGCACGGGGGGCTGCGCGCCACGAGCCACACAGGCAGCATACAGCTTCACGTAGTCCCGGATGTTCTCTGTCTCCAGGGCCTCGATGCCGAACATTTGCACTCGCACGCCCGCCAGCAGCCGGCTGCGCTCCGCGTCTTGGTGGGGGTGCCCAGGCACTACGGCAACCCGGCCGTACTCACCAGGCCAACCCAACCCCAAGAACGGGTCTTCGCTCTCCATGGACTTGACATAACCCCACGCGCTGGCCTTGGTGCCAAAGACCCAGATCAGCAGGGCTGTGCCAAACCCAGCCAGCACGTGGCTCATCTGGCCCACGGCGCCGCTGCGGTATCGCAGGTTCACATAGGCAACGTCCTCGAAGTCTGTCTCGGGCAGGATCTGATCTGTGCCGGTGCACTCCAGGTGAGCCACCTCGCCGCCGAACCAGCGCAGCAGGTCAAACCAGTGGCAGGCTTCGGCGACCAACACGCCGCCCGAGCACTCTGCCCGCTGGATCCAACGCGTGGACTTGCTGTAGCGGAACGGAGCTCGCCAGTAGTACATGGAGATGGCCCGGAACTCGCCCAGATCCCCGTCGTCC
>JAAYZY010000615.1 GCA_012514615.1 Chloroflexota bacterium
CCGCATCGAGAGCGACTACAACCAGCAGAAGCAGGTGCAGCGCCTGCTGGGCATCTACCGTGAGTTGATGGCCCAGCGCGGAGGGGAAGCCAGGCCATGAACCCCCTGCCAGAGACGATCGTTCAGGCGGCGGGCATGCTCCGTAGGGGCGACTGCACGTCCAGCGAGCTGACCCGCGCCTTCTTGGAACGGATCGAGGCGCTGGAGCCGCGGCTGGGCGCGTTCATCTCCGTGCTGCCAGATCAGGCCCTGGACGCGGCCCGCAGGGCAGACAGGGCCTTCGCCCGCTGGCGAGCGGGCCAGGTTCCCGAGCCCGGGCCGCTCACCGGCATCCCGCTGGCCCTCAAAGACAACCTGTGCACCGCCGGGCTGCGCACCACCTGCGGCTCCCGCATCCTGGAGCAGTTCGCCCCACCCTACGACGCCACGGTGGTGGTTCGGCTGCGAGAGGCCGGCGCGGTCCTGCTGGGCAAGACGAACCTGGACGAGTTCGCCATGGGCTCTTCCACGGAGAACTCGGCGTTTGGCCCCACCCGCAACCCCTGGGACCCGACGCGGGTGCCCGGGGGCTCCAGCGGCGGCAGCGCAGCCGCCGTGGCCGCCGGCGAATGCCTGGCCGCCTTGGGCAGCGACACCGGCGGCAGCGTGCGGCAGCCGGCTGCCCTCTGCGGTGTGGTGGGGCTCAAACCCAGCTACGGGCGCGTCTCCCGCTATGGGCTAGTGGCCTTCGCCTCGTCGCTGGACGTGGTGGGCGTCCTCACGCGAAATGTGCGGGACGCGGCCCTGCTGTTGGAGGTCATTGCCGGCCCAGACGAGCGCGATGCCACCACGGCCCCTCTGGCCTCGCCGGGTTACGGGAGCGCGCTGCACGGCGACCTGCAGGGGATACGCGTGGGCATCGTCCGAGAGCGCCTGGCCGACGGCATACAGCCCGAGGTGGCGGCCGCGGTAAGCCACGCCGTCCGGCAGATGCAGGCCCTGGGCGCCGAGGTGCGGGAGGTCTCGCTGCCCCACACCGAGTACGCCTTGCCCGCCTACTACCTGGTCGCCCCCGCCGAAGCCTCTTCCAACCTGGCGAGGTACGACGGCATCCGCTACGGGCTGTCGGCCGACCAGGCCGCAGACCTGTGGGATGGCTACCGTTCTTCGCGGCAGGCCGGCTTCGGGGCCGAGGTGAAGCGGCGCATCATGCTGGGCACCTACGCCCTCTCCGCCGGCTACTACGACGCCTACTACCTGAAGGCCCAGAAGGCGCGCACCCTTATCCAGGGTGACTTTGACCGCGTCTTCGCTTCGTGCCATGTGCTGGTGGGGCCCACCACCCCTACAGCGGCTTTCCCCCTGGGCCAACGGGTAGACGACCCACTGCAGATGTACCTGTCGGACGTCTTCACCATCCCGGCCAACTTGGCCGGGCTCTGCTCCATCTCGGTGCCCTGCGGCTTCGCCCAAGGGCTGCCGGTGGGACTGCAGATCACCGCGCCGGCGTTCCACGAAGAGCGCTTGCTGGCTGTGGCCCACGCTTACCAGGAGAGCACCACCTGGCGCCAGGCCCGGCCGCCCATCCTGGCGGAAGGGAGGGAGGCTAGGCCATGAAGGCACGACGCTGCCCCGCCCTCCTGCTAGCGCTGGCCAGCGCGCTGCTGGTGGGCTGCACCGCCCCCACGGCCCCGCACCCCACCCCGGCCGGCCCGCCCACGCCGATCCGCATCGTCCCCGCCGCCCAGGGGACGCCCGCCATCCTGCCGCCCTTGGGCGAGATCACCGTGCTGGCGCGGGTCAACGGCGAGCCTATCGACGCGGAGACCTTCGGCAAAGAGCTGCTGCGCACCGCCCGGCTGCTAACCGACCGCTACGGTCAGCGCATCGGCTGGTACAGCGCCCGCTCGCAAGAACAGTTGCCGGCGCTGCGGGAGAGCGTTCTGGAGCAGCTCATCGACCAGGAGCTGCTGAGGCAGCTGGCTCAGGCGGAAGGGTTCATCATCCCCACCGACCAGGTGGAGGCTGCCGCAGCTCAGGCCCGCGAGGAGATCGTCAAGACCTACGGCTACAGCACCTGGGAGGAGTTCCTGGACGCCTTCCTCATGACCGAGGAGGAGTTCAGCCGATCGGTGCACGCCAACCTCCTCTACCGAGCCATGGTGGTGAGCCATGCCGGCCCCACCACCGTGGATCAGGTGCACGTACAGCAGATCGTGACCCACAGTGAGGAGGAGGCGCAAGACGCGCTGGAGCGCCTAAACGGGGGCCACGAGTTCGCCGCTGTGGCCCAAGAGGTGTCTGTGGCCCTGGTGGACCACCCCGACGACTTGGGTCGCCCCCTTTGGCTGCCCCGTGGCATCTTGCCCCAAGCCCTGGAAGACCTGGCCTTCAGCCTGCCCGTGGGAGCCACAGGCGGCCCCCTCCAGGTGGAGAGCAGCTTCCACATTGTGCGCGTGTTGGCCCACGAGCCCCACCCGCTGGAAGCCAACGTGAAAGACGCCTACCAGACGGCCCGTTTCGGAGCCTGGTTCGGCCAGCAGAAGGCGCAAGCCCAGATCGAGCGCTACGTGACCTTCGTGCCAGCCACGCCTTCCCCGTAAGGGGACTCCGCAGCGCCCGACGCAACCCCATGAAGGAGAGCAAACCGATGAAGGTGATCATCCCTCTGGCCGGCTTTGGCACCCGCCTGCGGCCCCATACCTACAGCCGACCCAAGCCCCTGGTAGACGTTGCCGGCAAGCCCGTGCTGGGGCACATCCTGGACAAGCTGGAAGGCCTGGACGTGGAAGAGGTCTGTTTCATCGTCGGCTACCTGGGTGAGCAGATCGAGGCCTACGTGAGCAAGAACTACCACTTCCCGGCCCGCTACCTGGAGCAGAAGGAGCTGCTAGGCCAGGCCCACGCCGTGGGGTTGGCCCAACCCTACGTGGACGGCGCCGCGCTGATCCTCTTCGTGGACACCATCTTCGAGGCCAACCTGCTGCCCCTTGCCGACATCACCACCGACGGCGTCATCTTCGTGCGGGAGGTGGAAGACCCTCGTCGCTTCGGCATTGTGACGCTCAAAGACGACCTCATCACCCGTTTTGTGGAGAAGCCCAGCGAGCCGATCTCCCACCTGGCGGTCATCGGCCTATACTACCTGAAGCACGCCCCGGACCTCTTTGCCGCCATCGAAGAGCTGATGCAGCGGCGCATCCAGACCAAGGGCGAGTACTTCCTGGCCGACGCCCTGCAACTCATGGTGGAACGGGGCGCCCGCCTCAACGCCTGGCCGGTGGACGTCTGGGAAGACTGCGGCACGCCGGAGGCCGTCCTGCAGACCAATCGCTACCTGCTGGGGAAGCTGGCGGCGGGCCCGGCCTCGCCGGGAGTCATCCCACCGGTCTACATAGGGACAGCCGCGCAAGTCGAGAACTCAGTGGTGGGGCCTTATGTCCACCTGGGCGATGGCTGCCGGGTAGTGGATTCTCGTCTGGGGCCCTATGTCAGCCTGGCCGCCGGCGCCC
>JAAYZY010000616.1 GCA_012514615.1 Chloroflexota bacterium
CGGCCGGAGATGAGCGCCATGACCACCGAGGCCATGTACCAGTTGGCGCAGGTCCTACCGCCGGCCTACCGTGGCTTCTACGCTGACGTGGCCCTGGCATCCAGCGACCACTTGGCGTTCTCCCCATGAAGCGGCGACGAACGTCGGGCCCAACTCAGCCGCCGCAGGGCGCTCCTGGAGGGCGCATCACCGCGGTGGCCGAGGGGGGGCTGGCCTGGCGGATGGGGCTGCGCCCTGGCGACGTTCTGGTCCAGGTGAACGGCCAACCCGTGCGCGACCTCATCGATTATCGCTTCTGGGTGGCCGACGAGCAGGTGACCTTCGGGCTGTGGCGGGATGGCCGCTGGGTGGTGCGGAAGGGGCTGCGGGAGTACGGTGAGGACGTGGGCCTGGACTTCGCCGAGCCGGTCTTCGACGGGGTGCGCCTGTGCCACAACCACTGCCCGTTCTGCTTCTTGCGGGGGTTGCCGCAGGGGATGCGTCCCAGCCTGCGGGTGCAGGACGATGACTACCGCCTGTCGTTCCTCTTCGGCAACTTCGTCACCCTGACCAACCTGACAGAGGAGGACTGGCAGCGCATCGAGGTTCAGCGCCTCTCCCCGCTCTACGTGTCGGTGCATGCCACCGATCCGGAGGCGCGCCGCCGCTGCTTCGGGTTGCGGCATCCGCCCGACATTCTGGCGCAGTTGGCCCGCCTGGCTCGCCTGGAAGTCGACGTCCATGCCCAGGTGGTGCTGACGCCGGGTCTCAACGACGGCGCGGTGTTGGAGAAGACACTGGCCGACCTGGCGGAGCGCTTCCCCACCGTGCGGTCGGTCTCGTTGGTGCCGGTGGGCCTGACGCGCTACAGCCCGCCCCAACTGCGTAGCCCCGACCGGGCCGAGGCGGCGGGTCTCCTTACACAGGTGCGCCGGTGGCAGGAGCAGGCGCTGGACCGCTGGGGCCGCCGCTGGGTGTACGCGGCCGACGAATGGTACTTCCTGGCCGGCAGGCGCCTGCCGGCCGCGGCCAGCTACGAGGGGTTCCCCCAGTTGGAGAACGGCGTCGGCCTCACCCGACACCTGCTGGATGACTGGGCCCGCTGGCGACGCCGGCTGCGGGGGCGAGCCTGCCCTGCCAGGGCCGGACGCTTCGTGTTGCTGTGCGGGACGATGATCGCCCCGGTGCTGCAGCGAGTGGCGGGGGAGTTGGCGGCCCTTAGTGGGGCGCAAATTGAGGTGCGGTCGGTGGTCAACCGCTTCTTCGGCCCTTCGGTGACTGTCTCGGGGCTGCTGAGCGGAGCCGATGTGGCTGCAGCGGTGGCGCCAGGCGAGGACGCCGCCGCGGTGCTCTTGCCACGGGTGATGCTCGACCAGTCGGGGGAGCGCACCCTGGACGACTGGACCCTGACAGCGCTGGAGGCTCAATGGCAGCGGCCTGCCTGCCCCCTGGGCACAGTGCGGGAGCTGGCGGCCGCCGTCTGCGGGGAAGGAGGTGCGGGTTGACATAACACATGTACAGCCAAGGGAAGAGGGTAGCGCCAGAACAGGGGGATTGCCCCCTGTGGACGAGGTGGAGGTTCCTGGTCGCAAGGCCAGGCCAACCGGGCCCACGGCGGCCTGGGAAGATCGAGAGTTCGGCGGATGCCTCCGGGGCGCGCACCAAGCCCCGCCCTCCCTTCCCCTCCTGAGGAGAAGCCTTCCCGTACAATACCGTTGGGCGACCGGCGGGCAAAGGGGCAGGCATCGGTGCGGCAGCAGAGCTCCTGGCCACCAGGCCAGCGTACACTCGCCCATGAGGAGGGGCTCCCATGTGTGGAATTGTGGGCTACATTGGGGAAAGGGACGCGGCGCCCATCATCTTGGAGGGGCTGCGGCGTCTGGAATACCGCGGTTACGATTCGGCCGGCCTGGCGGTGATCCAGGATGGGGCGGTGGCGGTGCGGCGCTGTCAGGGTAAGTTGCAGGCCCTGGAAGCTGCCGTGCAGTGCCAGCCCCTGGCGGGGGCGGTGGGCATTGGCCACACCCGGTGGGCCACCCACGGCCCGCCTTCGGAGCGCAACGCGCACCCGCACCAAGACTGCACCGGTCGGCTGGTGGTCATCCACAACGGCATCGTGGAGAACTACCTGCCGCTGAGGCGGGAGCTGGTGGAGCAAGGACACCGCTTTTCCTCCGACACCGATACGGAGGTGATCGCCCACCTGGTGGAGGCGTACCTGGCCGCCAGCGGCGACCTAGAGGCGGCGGTGCGGCGGGCGCTGGAACGCATCCGTGGGGCCCATGGCATCGTGGTCCTTTCGGCCGACCATCCGGATCGCCTGGTGGCGGCCCGGCTAGGCAATGCCGGCGGCGTGGTGGTGGGCCTGGGCCAAGGGGAGATGTTCTTGGCCTCGGACCTGCCGGCCATCCTGGAGCACACCCGTCGGGTCA
>JAAYZY010000617.1 GCA_012514615.1 Chloroflexota bacterium
CACAATGCGAGCTCCCAGCGCTTCGTGTCGTTCGTACAGGTGCGTTTTCTTCATGAGGTCCCTCCCCAATGGGTTGCGCAACATGCGCGTGGTTCTGACAGGCATAAGAAAAGGAAGGAAGACGCGTATCTCCCGCGCCATCCTTCCCCTGTCTTCGGACCTGAGAGTTCGCCCCGCGGCTGCGCGGAGCTTTCCCCTTCGGTGCGGCTCTCGGCCGACTCTCCAGAGTGCTGTCCCAGTGTGATCCTTTGGCCTGAGAGATTCTCTGACGGAAGTGGCGTTTCCGCAGGGTGCCCCTTCGGCGACCCCCCCTCGACACATGGGGTTCTCTCTCACACTGTTCACCCAGCTTCGACTATTGATCCTGCTCTTTACCCAATGCCCAGTGTAGCACAACTCCTGGCGAATGTCAAAGGTGAGCGGGCGGCGGCTCGGCCTTCGGCGGCCTAGAGCGCGAACTCGGCGGCCAGCACGGTGTGGTCGGAGGGTTGGGTGGCCTGCCGCGGCTCGCGGTCGATCCACGAGCGGGTGGCTCGGGCGGCCAGAGGGGCGGTGGCCCAGATGTGATCGATGCGCCAGCCCAGGCCGCGCTCCAACGCGCCGCGGACGCGGTAGTCCCAGTAGGTGTAGTGCCCTGGCTCGTCGGGGTGCCGCTGGCGGAAGACGTCCACGAAGCCCCAGTCTCGCACGGTCTCCAGGGCGGCCCGAGCGTCCGGGTGATAGTCCACGTGGCTCTCCAACCTTTTGGGGTCGTGGACGTCTATGGGCAGCGGGGCCACGTTGAAGTCGCCCACCCACAAGAGGGGCTGGTGGGCGGCGTAGTGGCGATCGAAGAAGCGGCGCAGGCGGGCAAGCCACTCCAGCTTGGTCTGGAAGACCGGCGAATCCACCGACTGCCCTTGAGGCACGTAGGTGTTCACCACCGGCACGCCGCGGATGACGGCGCGGATGAGGCGCGCCTCGTCCGGTTCACCGTCGTCGTCCAGCCCATAGGCTACGTCGACAGGCTCCTCCCGGCTGATGATGGCCACGCCGGCGTAGGCTTTCTGCCCGCGGAAGGCCACGTGGTACCCGGCCTCCCGTATCGGATCGGCCGGGAAATCTGGGTCTTGCACCTTGGTCTCTTGCAGGCAGAGGACGTCTGGCTTTTCCTTGGCCAGCCAGTCCAGGATGACGGGCATACGTGTGCGAACCGAGTTCACGTTGAAAGTAGCCGCTCTGAACGTAGGGTCGGACATGGTTGTCCCTCCGGGTAGCGTTTCTGGTGCGACAGTCGCTCACTTCTTGGCGTTGGAGCGCAGCCGAGCGCGCACCGCCTCGGCCAGCAGCGCCACCTCCGCCACCCGCCAGCGGGCCATCAGGCCCAGGTAGGCCGCTCCGCCGCATCCTCCACACAGGGCCACCAGGGCCAGGTCGCCCCACAGTCCCGCCGGCGCCAGCCGCGGCTCCAAGACGGCCAGGGCCAGGGCGATGATCCCGCCCATCCCCAAAGCCCCGACCGCCGCTTTGCCTGTGGTCTGCCAGAAGGCCGGCGTGGGCAGGCCGCCCAGCAGGCGGCGCACAAGCAGCCACATGACCAGGGCGTGTGCCGTGTGTTTGCAGCCGTCGGCCAGCACCAAGCCCAGCATCTGCAGGCGGCCCACCGGCGCCGCCGCGGCGTCGGTGAGGCCGGCGGCGAAGGCCAAGCCCAGGCGACCCAGCGGCGCTTGGAAGAACAGGGCCGCCACCAGATAGACGCCCACCGAGAACACCCCTACCAGGGCTGGGGTGAGGGTGTTCTGGCGGGCGTACATGGCGTAGTTCAGGGGCCAATCCAGCGAAGCGAAGATGAGCCCCAACAGGTAGCAGCGCAGGGCCGTGGCGGTCCAATAGGTGTCTTGCGGGGTGAACTGCCCGTGCTGGTAGATCAGGCGGATGATCGGCGTGGCCAGGAGGAAGAGGCCGACGCTGGCAGGCAGGATCAGCACCATGACCAGGCGCAGGCCCCGCAGCAGGGTGGCGCGGTAGCCGTCTTCGTCGTGGCTGGCGGCCAACTGGGAGAGCGCCGGCAGGACAGCCAGCGAAATGGCGATGGCGATAAGCCCGTGGGGGAACTGGAACAGGGTGGTGGCGTTGTCCATCCAGGCGATGCTCTGTTCGCCGGTGCGGGAGGCCAGGTTGCGGTCGATGACGATCTGGACGCGGCTGACCACCAAGCTGGCCACCACCGGGGCGTAGAGCAGCCCGATGCGGCGCAGGCCAGCGTTGCGCCACCCCAAGGTGAAGCGCAGAGGAATGCCCCGCAGACCCGGCAGCAGCGCCACGAGCTGCAGCGAGGCGCCAAGCAATACGCCCACACACAGGGCGTAGATCCCCATCTGCCGCGCCAGCAAGGGGGCCGCCACCACGATGCCTAGGTTGAACACGGCGCCGGAGATGGCTGGGAATGTGAACCGTTTGAGGGCATAGAGCAGACCGACCAAGATGCCCCCCAGCCCGAAGATCAGGGCTGCCGGCAGCATGATGCGGATGAAGCTGGCCGTCTGCTGCAAGAGCTCAGGGGAGAACCCGCCGCCCATGAGCCAGGCTACCTGCTCGGCGAAGACCTCCAAGAGGAGGATCACCACTGCCAGCACTACAGCCGCCAGGCTGAGGACAACGCTGGCCAACCGCCACAGCGCGGCGCGGCTGCGGGTAGCCAGGTACTCGCTGAAGACCGGTACCAACGCCGCGCTGAGCATGCCTTCGATGAGCAGGTCGTAGATCATGGTGGGTACGGCCGAGGCTACCCGCCAGGCGCTGACCTCGCCGCTAGCGCCGAAGAAGGTGGCGATGACCACCTGGCGAACCAGGCCCAGCACGCGGCTGGCTGCATTGCCCAGGGAGAGAATGCCGGCCGAGCGGGCCACGCCCCCGGCGTCGGGCGCAGGCGGGCTGGGGTCTGCGGCGGTGAGCTGCACCACGGCCTACCTCTCGCCCAGGTCTGGGAGCTGGCGGATGCGAGCGATCAGGGCGCTGGTGGAGCGGCCCGGCAGGTAGGGGAGGTAGCGCACCACGCCGCCGGAAGCCCGCACCACGGCGGCTTCCGGCGGCTCGCCGCGCCCAACCGAGCCCTCCCAGTCCGCTCCTTTCACGTAGACCTGGGGCCGTAACGCGGCCACCAGCGTTTCGGCGGTAGGGGCGTCGAAGACCACCACCAGGTCGACGCAGACGAGGGCCGCCAGCACAGCCGCCCGCTCCTCTTGGGGCACCAGCGGGCGGCCGGGCCCTTTCAACTGGCGAGTGGAGCAGTCGCTGTTCAGGCCCACGAGCAACAGGTCGCCCAGGGCGCGGGCTTGTTGCAGATAGCAGACGTGCCCGTAGTGCAGCAGGTCGAAGTGGCCGTTGGTGACCACCACCTGCTGGCCGGCGGCCTGCCGAACTGCGCAGTCTGCTTGGGCTTCGTCCAGGGTCACTACCTGTCCCACGGCGCTCCTCGTGTCGTTATCCCAAATGCGCTTTGGGATACTTTGGGATATCCTGCGATTGAGCTGACCGCCTCACTTGAGGATGTAGTAGGTGCCCCTCTTGTCGCCGATTCTGAGCAGCACGCCTCGGTCCACCAGGTCCACCAGGTCCAGGCGCAGCGTCTCGGCGCTGACCAGCGGGCAGAGGGCGCGATAGTCACTGTTGGTGATCCGCCCCTTGCTCTGAACGTGGGCCAAGGCTTTCAACTGCCGCTCGTTCATGTCGCTCTGCCACGCGGGCATGGCCGGTCGCTCCCTCACGTTGAAGAGCGTGACGGTGAAAGAATAGGGTGTGGCGCGGAAGTGCGGAGGCCGATGGCCTGCCTCCACCATGGCTTCGATCATGCGATCGATGCCCAGGCCCAGCTCTTCGATGTAGCCCCACTGGAAGAGGCCGGAGACCAAGCGCGGATTGCGGGAGAAGTGCTCGTCCACGATGTTGTCCAGGGTGATGTAGCCTGGCAGTCCGCCGGGGCTGGTGATCTCCAGGCGGTCATCGAACATGCGCACCTCGATGCGCCGGCCCCGCAGGCGGTAGTCTCGGTGGCACACGGCGTTGACCAGGGCTTCGCGCACGGCGAAGGCAGGGTACTCGGTGCGCTCTTCCCGCTCCAGGCCGCGCACCACCGCCTCCACGCGCATCTCCTCCCACAGGATGCGCCACGCCTGCTCGATGAGCCGGGGCAGGGGGCCGTTGATCTCCTCGCGACGGCCGTAGCCGGCCAGGCCTTCGCGACCTTTGGGCTCCGTGCCCACGAAGCGCACGAAGGCCAGGCCGGCCTGTGGCAGGTAGACCCGAGGCTCCCGCCCGAAGAGCAGCAGGCCGGTCACGGTGGGCTCGCCCGCTTCGTCCAAGGCGCTGATCTCCCGCAGCACCGTGCCGACCGGCCCGGTCAGCGGGCGGCGCTGGCGTTCACTGCGTTTCTCCATGTACTCGGCCACGATCTCGTCGCTGAGGTCGGCGCGGCTGGCCCCGGGCACCGTCTCCACCTCGAAGTCGCCGGTACTCTTGGTGGCGGCCAGCTGCCGGATCTCCTCGCCGCCCAGCGGGCGGTTTTCGCCGCCGGCGCGCACAAGAACGCGACCGTCGGCAAGGCTATGCAGCTCGGGGCTGCGCGACACCAGCACAGCCACGGCCTGCCCCCGATCGGTATCTAGGGGACGCCACTCGGTCTTCACCGGCGGAAGGCACAACCGCTGCGCCTCCGTGAGCGCCGCGTCCAGGTCTTCTTCGAACCAGATCTCTTCGCCTGGCCCGGCGGGACTCCAACCGACGACGATGGTGCCGCCGTCTGTGTTGGCGAAGGCCACCATCGCCTCCGCCAAGATCTTGGCGTCTGGCGCAGGCAGGAACTCTACCAGGGTCCCAGAGGCCCTATCCCAGATCTCCGAGAGGTGCATCGTTCCCCTCACCGCCGTCAGGCGCGTCATCATCTCCCGGCGCTGCCGGAAGTGGCTCGGAGCGAGCCTCGCGCGCAGCCTCACGCTGCGCTGGCGCTGCTCGCTGGGCCGGCAGGCGAGCCACGGAGGCCACCTGATCGCCCTGGTTCAGGGTCATCACCCGCGCGCCTCGGGTGGAACGGCTCATGCGGGGGATCTCACTGACCCGGGTCCGCAGTTCCAGCCCCTCGGCGCTGATGACTGAGACTTCATCTTCAGGGGCCACCACTCGCGCCGTGGCAATGCGGCCGATCGTCTCCAGGCCGTGGCTGCTGATGGTCTGCACGCCCACGCCGTAGCGGGACTGGGTGGAGTACTCGCCGAGGGGCGTGCGCTTGCCGTAGCCCAGCCGCGTGACCACCAGCAGGTCCGCCTGCGGCTCCACCACCTCCATGCTGGCCACTGCATCACCTTCGGCCAGACGGATGGCCATGACCCCGGCGGCGCTGCGCCCCATGAGCCGCACCTGGTCTTCGGGGAAGCGGATGGCCTGGCCCATCTCGGTGACGATGATGATCTCATTCTGACCGTTGGTCAGGCGCGCCCAACTGAGCTGGTCGCCGGCATCTAGGGTCAGGGCGATGAGACCGCTGGGGCGCACCGAGGCAAACTCGCTCAGGCTGGCGCGCTTGATGCGGCCGCCCCGCGTGGCCATGACCAGGAACGCTGCCCCTTCCCCTGCACTCCCTTGTTCGGCGTCAGACGCGGCCTCGATGAGATGAGGCGGTACAGGCACAGCCGCGGTCACCCGCTCGTCAGGGCCCAGGTTCACCAGGCCGGCCAGCGACATCCCCTTGGCCTGGCGGCTGGCATCCGGGATCTGGAAGGCCCGTTCCTGGTAGACCCGACCCTGATCCGTGAAGTACAGGACGTAGTCCAGGCTGTCGGCCAGGAAGACATACTGCACCGCATCTTCGTCCCGGGTAGGCAGGGTGCTGGAACCCTTACCGCCGCGTCCCTGGGTTCGTCGGCTCTCGGCCGCCCACCGCTTGACATAACTGCGCCGGGTGATGGCGATGAGCAGGTCTTCGTGGGGGATCAGGTCTTCGTCGGAGAACTCTTCGGCCTCGTCGGCCACGATGCGGGTGCGGCGCGGGTCGCCGAAGCGCTCTTTCAGGCCCAGGGCTTCTTCACGAATCACCTGCAGGATGCGGTGGGGGTCGCCCAGGAGGGCCTCGAGGTCGGTGATGACCTTGAGCAGCGCGTTGTACTCGTTCTCGATGGACTCCCGCTCCAGGCGCGCCAGGCGGCGCAGGGGCATGTCAAGTATGGCCTGGGCCTGCACATCGGAGAGGTGGAAGCGCTCCATGAGACGTTGCTGGGCGGTGGGCACATCGGGCGACTGACGAATGGTGTCGATCACCTCATCCAGGTGGTCCAGGGCGATGCGCAGGCCCTCCAGGATGTGCGCTCGGGCGCGGGCCCGCTTCAGCTCGTACTCCGTGCGGCGGATCACGATCTCGCGGCG
>JAAYZY010000618.1 GCA_012514615.1 Chloroflexota bacterium
ATTGAGGCGGGCATCGACACCCTAGAGCACCTCCAGGGCTTCTCTCAGGAAGAGATGGACCTGATCGTTTCCCATGGAGTGATCCTGGTGCCCACGCTCACGGCGACGAAATGCACGGTAGATGTGGGCACCGCTCCCCAGGCCGATCCAGCCAAGCAGCAACGCTTCATCAGTTGGATGCAGCAGAACTGGCGGGACAAGCAAGCGGGGATGAAGCGCGCTCTGGCAGCCGGGGTGCGCATGGCCGTGGGCACCGATGCCGGCTATGCCCACTGCCTCCACGGGGCCAACGCCTACGAGATGGAGCTGCTGGTGCAGGAAGGGATGTCGCCCATGCAGGGTCTGGTGGCCGCCACCTCGACGGCCGCTGAGGCCCTCCAGCTGGAGGAAGAGATCGGCTCCCTGCGGCCTGGTCATTACGCAGACCTGCTGATCGTGGAAGGCCAGCCGCATGTGGATATCTCGGTGCTGCGGGATGTGAATCGGATCAAAGCGATCTGCAAGAACGGGCGGTTCGTGAAGGAAGCGCTGTAACCGCCATCGCCTTCTTTGGAGGGGAAACCCATGAATGAGCAAGTGCTGGCCCACCTGCGGGCCCAGCAGCAACGTCACGTGCAAGACCTGCAGGACTTCATCAAGATCCCCGCCGTGGCAAGCCAGAACCGGGGGGTGCATGAGTGCGCGGTCTGGCTGAGCGATTTCATGCAGCGGGCCGGGGTGACGCCCATGGTGGTGGAAGAGGCCAACTTCCCCGTGCTGCTGGCGGAAGTGCCCGGCGAAAGCGAGCGGTCCGTGTTGATCTACGGCCACTACGACGTGCAGCCGGCCGATGAGCCGGACTGGCGCTACCCGCCCTTCGGGGGCCAGGTGGTGGAGGGGCGGCTGTACGGTCGGGGTACTGTGGACGACAAGGGCCCAGTGATGGCCACCCTGGAGGCGGTACGCGCCTACCTCGACTGTGGGCTGCGCCCGCCGGTGACGGTGAAGTTCCTCATCGAAGGCGAAGAAGAGGTCGGAAGCCCCTCCTTGCCCCCGGTGTTGGAACGCTATCACGACTTCCTGTACTGCGATGCCCTCCTCAACTTCGATGATAACGTCTGGTTCGACGGGAGGCCGCGGGTCATCGGAGGGCTCAAGGGCTCCGTCAAGATCCGCCTGGAAGCCCGCCTGAACCGCGAATACCACGCCATGAACTCGCCGGTGCTGGAAGGGGCGGTGTGGCGGTTGGTCTGGGCGCTGAACTCCCTCATGGGGCCGGATGGCCGTATCCGCATCCGCGACTTCTACGACGATGTGGTGCCCCCGCAGGCGGAAGACATCGCCATGCTGGCCGACCTGAACTGGAACGGCGAGGAGATTCTGCGGGAGAGCGGGGCGCGCGCCTTCTTGGGCAACAAGAACGGCCTGGAGGCGCTCACGGCGCTCATCTTGGAGCCGACCTGCAACCTGGGCGGCATCACTGGCGGCTACGTGGCGCCGGAGCGGAAGGGTGTGGTGCCGGCCTTCGCGGCGGCGGAGATGCGCTTCGGCCTGGTGCCCAACCAGACGGCGGAGGCGGTCTATCAGAAGGTCTGTCAGCACCTGGCGGCAGAAGGGTTTGACGACATCGATGTGCAGGTGGGTGGGGGGAGCAACCCCTGGGCCCGCACGCCCATGAAGGGCGATGTGGTGCAGGCCCTGGCCCGCAGCCTGGAGAAGGCATTCGGGCGGCGTATCGCCTACCAGCCTTCCTACGCTGGCTCAGGCCCCGAGGGCGTCTTCCAAGAGCTCTTCCCCAAGATGATGCATGCCTACAGCGGCTTCGGTCCGGTGGATGACCACCTCCACGCCCCCAATGAGTACATCGTGGTGGATGACTACCTCAAGGGGATTGAGGCGGTGGCTCGCTTCTTCGGCGAGTACGCAGGAGGGTGATCGACATGACCTCGACTGGTGAGGGTCTCTACGTCGGTGTGCAGGAGCATCTGGCGCGTCTGGACGCTGCGCGGCGGATGCTGCAGGATCAAGAGCTGGACGCGCTGTGCCTGTTCGGCACTTGGTGGATCTTCTACTTCACTGGCTTCGCCTATCAGCCCAGCGAGCGCCCAGTCTGCGTGGTGGTGCCGGTGGAGGGAGAGGCTGCCATCCTGGTGCCGGACTTGGAGCGGGAGCATATCGAGGGGATGCGGGCCACGCTGCCTCGGGCCACCACCTACCCCGAGTACCCCGGTCTGCGGCGCCCCATGTCGCACCTGGAAGAGATGATGCAGGGGCTGGGCCTGTCTGCGGCGCGCCTGGGCTGCGATAGCGATGGCTATGGCGGGATGTGGGGCAGCCGTGGGCCGAGCCTGAGCGCTGCCCTGCCGCAGGCCAAGGTGGCCAACGTGCGCGCCGCCCTGGAGGCGATGCGCATGGTCAAGTCGGCGGCTGAGCTGCGGGCGATCCGCGAGGCGGCCCGCTTCGGGAACCTGGCCCACCGCCTGCTGCAGGACTACACGCGCCCTGGCCTGACCGAGATCGAGATCGGCCACCGCGCCTCGCTGGATGCTTCGATCATTGTGATGAAGGCGTTCGGCCCCGGGTACAGCCTGCAGACCTTCGGTGGTCTGCCTGCCCACGCTGGGTTCAAGGCCGGCCCCGACACCGCCCTGCCGCACCCGCTGCCTGGCGCTCGTTCGCTGCAGCCGGGCGATGTGCTGGTCTCTTGGGCCGAGGTCAAGCTAGACGGCTACCACGCGGAGCTGGAGCGAACCATGATCCTGGGCCAGCCCACGGCCGAACAACGCCGCTTCTTCGATCTGGCCTGCCAGATACAGGAGGTCGGCTTGGCCGCGGTGCGGCCCGGCGGGCGCTGCGCCGATGTGGACCGACAGGTGCGCCGCTTTGCCGAAGAGCAGGGCCTGACCCCGCACTTGCGCCACCACGCCGGCCACGCGTTCGGGCTGGAGACGCACGAACCGCCCTACCTGGACTTGGGCGACCAAACCGAGCTGGTCCCTGGCATGGTCTTCAGCATGGAGCCGGGCCTGTATGTGCCTGGCGTGGGGGGCTTCCGCCACTCTGACACCGTGCTGGTGACCGACCATGGCTGTGAGCTGCTCACGTACTACCCGCGGGATCTGGCCAGCCTCACCATCCCCCTCTAGGGGCGGCGGCGGCTTGTGCAGCAGCCCGTGAGAACTTTTAGGAGCGAATGCCGTATGTCTACAGCGATGTCTTGGGAGGGCCGACTGGCCCAACGTGTCTGGGATGTTCGGGGAGGCAAGGAGGACAGCCCGTTCCTGCGGCTCATGGCCCTCACCAAGGGCGTGCCCAACCTCATCTCCCTGGGGCGAGGCGACCCAGACTTGCCCACGCCGCCCCACATTGTCCAAGCGGCCCAGCGCGCCCTGGCCGAAGGCAAGACCAAGTATACCGTTCCGCCGGGGTTGGAGGAGCTGCGCGTGGCTGTGGCTGGCCAACTGGCCCGGGAAAGCGGCCTGCAGTACAACCCGGAGAACGAGGTGATCATCACCTCTGGGACCCAGGAGGCGGTGAACGTCATCTTCCAGGCGCTGCTGAACCCCGGAGATGAGGTGCTGCTGCCAGAGCCGTTCTACATGGCCTACTACCAAGCCATCCGCGCCGTGGGAGGCGTGGCGGTGACCCTGACAGCAAGGCTGGAAGACAACTTCGTGGTGCAGCCGGCCGATCTGGAAGCGGCCATCACCCCACGCACCAAGGCGATGATCCTGGTTTCGCCCAGCAACCCCACCGGCACGGTGATCGACCGGGCCACCACGGAGGCCATCTGCCAGATCGCCCTGAAGCACGACCTGGTGGTGATCTCCGACGAGCTGTACGACAAGATCGTCTTCGACGGGGCGCGGGTGACCCCCGTGGCCAGCCTGCCGGGGATGTGGGAGCGCACCATCACCGTCAACGGCTTCTCCAAGACCTACAGCATGACTGGCTTGCGGGTGGGATACTTCGCCGCCCCCAGGCCGTTTGCTGACGCGGCCTTGGAGGTGCGGCACATGATGTCGATCTGCGCGCCGACGCCTTCACAGTGGGCGGCCCTGGCTGCGCTGGAGGGGCCGCAGGATTGCGTGCGAGAGACGTTGGCGGTCTATGCCGAGCGTCGTCAGCTCATGCTGGACGGCCTGGCCCAGGTGGGGGTGCCCACCAACCGCCCTCAGGGCGCCTTCTTCGTCTTCGCCGATATCCGGGCCTGCGGCATGTCGTCGTTCGACTTCTGCGCCGCTTTGCTGAAGGAGAAGCAGGTTTTGGTCTTCCCGGGCACGCAGTACGGCCGCGGCGGCGAAGGCTTCCTGCGCATCTCCTACCTGGCGCCGCTGGATCAGTTGGCTGAGGCCATCCGGCGCTTTGGTGAGTTCTACCACCAGCACGGCCGCTGAAGACGTGGCCTTCTAGGCTGAGGAGGTACTGATGTCGGTGCCGATGATCGATCTACGGGCCGAATACCGCACCCTGAAAGGGGAGATCGATGCTGCCATCGCCCGGGTGATCGAGAGCGGCAGCTTCGTCATGGGCCACGAGATGGAGGCGTTCGAGGAAGAGTTCGCCCGCTACTGCGGCGTGCGCTATGCTGTGGGGGTGGGGTCGGGCACGGCGGCCATCCACCTGGGACTGCTGGCCTGCGGCATCGGGCCCG
>JAAYZY010000619.1 GCA_012514615.1 Chloroflexota bacterium
CCGCAAGGTGACCTACGGCGTGGCGCGCATCCACCGCGGGCTGGCCAGCGGCCTATCGCTGGGCAACCTGGCGGCCAAGCGAGATTGGGGCTACGCCGCCGACTACGTGCGAGCCATGTGGATGATGCTGCAGCAGGACGAGCCAGACGACTATGTCATCGCCACCGGCGAGACCCACTCGGTGCAGGAGCTCTGCGAGGCGGCCTTCGGTTACCTGAACATGGACTACCGCGACTACGTGCAGGTCGACCCGGCTTTCTTCAGGCCGGCGGAAGTCAACCTGCTGGTGGGCGACGCCTCCAAAGCTCGCGCCAAGCTGGGCTGGGTCCCAGAAGTCACCTTCGAGAAGCTCATCCACCTCATGGTGGAGGCCGACCTGAAGCTTCTGGACGAAGGCAAGACGCCCTGCTAGCCGATGCGACAGGCGACGGCGACAGGGCAAGGGGCCAACTCGGCAGACGCCTGGCTGACGGATAGCCACGCCCACCTGGATGCTCCGGCGTTCGCTGAAGACCTGCTGGAGGTGCTGGGGCGGGCTCAGCAGGCCGGGGTGCGGTTGCTGGTGGTGCCGGGCCTGGACGCGGCCTCCAATCGAGCGGCCGTGGCCTTGGCCTATCGGCACGCCGGCGTCTATGCCGCCGTGGGAGTGCACCCCCACCAAGCCGAGCCTCTCACAACGGAGGCGCTGGCTGAGATCGAGACCTTGGCGCAAGACCCCAAGGTGGTGGCCATCGGCGAGATCGGCCTGGACTACTACCGGGACTACGCGCCCCGCGACGCCCAGCGGGAGGTGTTCCAGCAGCTCTTGGGGCTGGCGCGGCAGATGCGGAAGCCGGTCATCGTTCACGACCGCGCGGCCCATAGCGAGGTGCTGGCCGCCCTGGAGAGCCACGCCAGGCAGCTCGGTTTCGCCGGCGGCGTGCTGCACTCCTTCTCTGGCGATGTGGCGATGGCCCGACAGGTGGTGGGCTGGGGCTACCACCTGGGCCTGGGCGGCCCATTGACCTACCCCAGCGCGCACACCCTGAGAGAGGTGGCGGCGCAGATTCCGCTGCGCCATCTGCTTCTGGAGACCGATTGCCCGTACCTGCCGCCGCAGCCACACCGTGGGCAACGCAACGAACCGGCCTGGGTGGCCTTGGTGGCCGACGCCTTGGCCCAAGCGCAGGGCCTGCCCTTCGCGGCTGTGGCCCGAGCGACAACCAACAACGCCCAGCGCCTTCTGGGGCTGGCATGACAGACGACCGATCTGCTGGCGCGGAGAAGGATACTTGAAGCTTCTGCCCTTTCTAGAACCGATCCATCACGAGCTCACGCTCATCGAAGAGAAGATCCGTAACCTGGCTGAGATCGACTATGAGCCGCTCACCCTGGCGTTCTCGACCCTCATGGCCAGCGGCGGCAAGCGCTTGCGCCCTGCCACCGTGGTCCTCTTCAGCAGGTTCTACGACATCGAGATGGAGCGCATCGTAGCACTGGCCGCGGCGGTGGAATCGTTGCACACCGCCACCCTGGTGCACGACGACGTGGTGGACAGCTCGCTGATTCGGCGCGGCCAGCCAACCCTCAACGCCATCTGGAGCAGCGGAGCCACCATCCTGGCCGGCGACTACCTCTTCGCCCGCGCCGCCGGCTTCGCTGCCGAGACCCGCAGCGTCGACGTCATGACCATCTTCTCCCGCACGCTCAAGATCATCTGCGACGGCGAGCTGCGCCAACTCTTCAGCTCGCTGGACTGGCGGCAACCCCGCGAGGCATACTACCGCCGCATCTTCAGCAAAACGGCATCCCTTTTCGTCTCAGCCACCGAGTCGGTAGGCTTGCTGGGCCAGGCCACGCCAAGGGAGCTGCAGGCCCTCAAGGACTACGGCAACCACCTGGGGATCGCCTTCCAGATCATCGACGACATCCTGGACTTCGTAGGCGACGAATCGGTGTTGGGCAAACCGGTGGGCAGCGACCTGCGCCACGGTACCGTCACCTTGCCGCTCTTCTACTACCTGCAAGAGCACCCCGAGGTGGATGTCCCGACGCTCTACGCCCAAGGGCAGATCGACCAGTTGGTGCACCAGGTGCGCGAGTCGACAGCCATCGGCCAAGCGCAGGAAGAGGCGGAATCGTTCGCCCAGCAGGCCAAGGCCGCGCTGGAGGCCTTTCCGGCCAGCGCACCCCGAGACATCCTGGCCGAGCTGGCCGATTACGTGGTGGTACGTCAATGGTAGACCACCCTTGGCCCGCACCGTGCTGTTCGTGCCGCTGACAACCTGGGCCTGCAGGAGCTGAGTGCCTATGGCTGTGGCAAGTTCGGGCCACGCGATGCCACCATTCGACCTCTCCATCATCATCGTCAACTGGAACGTGCGCGAGCTGCTCGCCCGCTGCCTGGAGACGATCTGGGCGCAGGTGGACCAGGCCGACGCCCACCAGTTGCGCCTCGTGGAGGCCCCCCACACCGCTGAAGTCATCGTGGTAGACAACGCCTCTTCCGACGGCAGCGTCGAGGCGGTCCGCGCCGGCTTCCCCTGGGTGCGCTGCATCGCCAACGACGCCAACCTGGGCTTCACCAAGGGCAACAACCAAGGCTTGGCCGTGGCCCAGGGCCGCTACCTGCTGCTGCTGAACCCCGACACCGAAGTCCGCCCCGGCGCGCTGCAGGCCATGCTCCGGTGGATGGACGCACACACGGCCGTGGGGGCGCTGGGGCCGCGGGTGCGCTACCCCGATGGCTCGGTGCAGCCCACCCGCCGCCGCTTCCCCACCCTGGCCACCGCCCTGCTGGAGAGCACCTTCCTCCAGCGTTGGCTCCCCCACAACGCCGTGGTCCAGCGCTACTACGTCCAAGACCGCTCAGACGACGAGGCGCAGGAGGTGGATTGGGTGGTGGGCGCCTGCCTGTTGCTGCGTCAGCAGGCTGTGCAGCAGGTGGGGGCTCTGGACGAAGGCTTCTTCATGTATTCCGAAGAGCTGGACTACTGCTATCGCCTCAAGGGCGCCGGCTGGAGCGTCGCCTACCTGCCCCAGGCCGAGATCATCCACCACGAAGGCCGCTCCAGCGAACAGGCGCCGCTGGCGCGCCAGTTCCACTTCGACAGCAGCAAGGTGCGCTTCTACCGTAAACACCACGGCCCGGCCGCCGGCGAGGCCGTGCGCGCCTTCCTGCTCCTAGGCTACCTGCTGCAGATGGTTGGCGAAGGGGCCAAGTGGCTGGTGGGTCACCGCCGAGCCCTGCGAGTGCAGCGGCTGGGGGTCTACTGGCGGCTGTTGACCGGCGGCCTGCGCCGTGCCCCCGGGCCCACCGATCGGCCGCAGGGGAGCACGCCGTGAAAGTCCTCATGGTCAGCGGCGAGTACCCGCCGCATCAGGGCGGAGTGGGCGACCATACCGAATGCCTCTGTCGCCATCTCCAGGCGTTGGGGGTGGAAGTGGAGGTGGCCGCCAGCTCCCTGCCCCCGGGGCAGGCCGCGCCCGACAGCCCCTTCCCGGTGCATCGGGTGACCGCCCGCTGGGGCTGGGGCA
>JAAYZY010000620.1 GCA_012514615.1 Chloroflexota bacterium
CTGTGGGCGTGTCGGTGGGTGTGGGGGTGGGGATGATGAGGCGGAAGACCGCTTCGGCTGCGGTCTCCGGTTGACCGTCATCTGCGGCGCGCACCACGTGGTGCCCCCGTTCATCGACCGGCACGGTGAACTGCGCGGCGAATGAGCCGTCGGCGTTCACCGGCGCGCCCTGAGCCAGGATGGTGTCGCCGTCCCAGTGGATGGTGACCCGTCGGCCGCTGGCGAAGCCGTATCCCTGCACAAGAACGGCCGTGTTGGGCATCCCTTCTGAGGGCGTGAGCAGGATCATGACGGCGGGGGTGGGGGTGGGGCGCTGGGCGGCAACGTCGGCCTGGACCGTCGTTCCCCAGACCCACCCGGGAATCGTCAGCACGATGGCCAGCGCCATCACCGCGAGCGCCCGTTGGGGCGTCGGTCGCTGAGAGAACCTGCCGTGTGCGGCCCTTGTCTGTGTGGTCATCTCTTAACCTGCCTCACAACCCCCGGAGCGTCTAGCCAGGCTTCCGGGCTGCCTTCGGCTTGTCTGCGGACCATGGCGCCACAGCGGCACCACAAGTCGTCTAGTTGCGTCGTCTCCAATCGGCCTTGACCTCCTGGATGCCCAAGGTGCAGCCGCCACCCAGGTCTACCCCCACCACGTCGGACGCTGGACGGTCACCCTCCCAGACCTGCAGCCACCACCGACCGGTGGCGTCTGTGTTGCTGATGGGGATCTGGTAGATCCCATCGGTGTTGGAGGCGCCCCATCCTTCTGGCCCGCCATCCCGCCAGGCCCGCACCCGAACGCCGCTCTGGGGCAAGTTGTTGGCGGCCCAGGTGACGCCGTGGAACCCGAACCACTGACAGTTGGGGCGCGCCCCCATGTTGGCCAAGGTGAACGGCGGCGGCGGCGTGGGGGTGGGCGGCGGCGGCTGAGCGGGCCGGGGCGTTGGCGTCTCTGGTGTGGGCGTGAGCGTCTCTGTCGGCGTTGGCACCGATGTTTCGGTGGCCGTGGGTATCGGCGTAGGCGAAAGGGTAGGGAGCTTGGTGTTGGTGGGGCGCGGCGTCGGCGTGCCGGTGGGCTCAGGTATGGGCGTCGCGGTCCAAGTGGGCGGGAAGACGAACTCCGTAGCCCGGCTGGTGGGCGTGGGCGTGCCGCCTACATGCGCAGGCGGAAAAGGGTTGAGCGGCACTTGGGGGTTGACCGCGATGGCGCCGTAGAACAGCAGCACCAGCGCAGTGGCCAGCAAGACGATGACGATGAACACCTCCAGCGTTCGATCGCTCAGGCGGTCCAGCAGGCTACTGTTGACGCCTTGCCCCATATCCAGCCTCCTATCGGCCGACGAGGGCGAACTCTAGGTGCCCCCCATCGCGGGTGTCGGCGATGCGCCAGGGCACCTCCGGGCGGCCAGCCAGCCACTCGTCTTGACGCTGCTGCAGCCCTTCGGCCACCGCGACTTCGGGGTAGTTGGGGTAGAGCCCCAAACGACCCAGCTTGGCTTCTTCCCGCAAGACCTCAACCCAACCTTGTTGCACCTGCTGCGGGAGAGGCAGGGCGACGGCCTGGTCCTTGTAGACATCGAACAGCGACTCGTAGGCCCTGGCCAGATCGGAACGGATCTCGTTGGCTTGGGCCTCCCACTGGGGCACCAGCGAGACGCCGTAGTCCCCTCGGGCAACTCGATACTTGACGGTCAGCCAACTAACCCGATGCTTGGCAGCCGCTGCATGGATGGACAGTCGCACCTGACCGTCGGTCACGGTGTGTAGCTGTGTCTCCATGACCGTGTCTTCCTGCAGCAGCGAGCGCGCCAGCCCCTCATGGCTTCCCGCTGCAGGGTCAGCGCTCTGAGCCGTGCGCAAGGCAGCGGCCTTGCGTTCGTCTGTGGCCTGCTGCACCGCTGGAGGCAGGGCGACCTGCGCCTCGAACGTGGGCAGCAGCGGCGCGTTGGCCGTTCCTCCCTCCGCGCTGGCGACGCGGGCCACCTGGTCCAGCCCTTCCAGGGCCTGGCGCCGCTGTTCTTCGTCCCCTAACAGCCCGTAGACCTGGGCTGCCCGCTCCACCAATTGCTGCCGCAGCACGGGTGGAAGCTGAGGACTGCGGCGGGCAATCACCAGGGTCTGCTGCGCCAACCGAGCGGCAAGCTGCGGCGTATCCAGACGAGCGAGGCCCAGGCTGGCCTGCGACAGGGCTTCCGCCCGCTGCAGATCGGCTAGGGAAGGGCTGAGAACGGCCACGGTGGCGGCTTGCTGGAAGCAAAGCACCGCTTGATCCGTCTCCCCAGCTTGGGTCAACCGCTGCGCCAACGAGAGCCACAGGCCTGTCCGCTCACGGTCGGTCAGTTGGGTGCTGTAGGCAAGGGTGGCGTATGCCGTCTCGACCTGCCCCTGACTCAACGCCATCTCGAAGAGCTGATGGTCGGACCAGCCGGCCAGGGCAAGCAAGGCCAGCCGCGGCTCGATCTCTGCAGGGCGGGTCTGCAGCGGCGCATCCCTCCAGGCGGGCCCGTCTGAACCGCGCAGCAGGGCCAGCCCATAGCGGTCGGCAGCGAACCAGCTGGCTGCTGCCACGGTTGCCAACGCCAGGGCAGAGACCAGTACCGTGCGGCTTCCTCTGCGCCCTCTTCCCATCTACGTCCCCAGTACGGCCCTTATGTGCAGTATAAATCGGAACGGCGGATTTGTCCAGTATTCCTTTTGTGCATCACAGAATAGCGCCGGTTCCCTTGCTGGGCGGCCAGCGAACGCCCTTCCCGCGAGCGCTTAGGGGGCGAGTTGCACCCGCTGGATGGCGGCGCGGCCTC
>JAAYZY010000621.1 GCA_012514615.1 Chloroflexota bacterium
CCCTCGCCCTCGCTGCCCACCACCAGGCCCAGCGCCTCTGGCCAGCGCACCCCGTGGAACGGCTGAGCCCCGGGGGCGTCTTCCAGCCCCAAGAGCCAGACGCCCTGCCCCTTCAGGGCGGCCATGGCCTGAGCTAGGTTGGTGGCTTGGATCACCGCTAGCCACTCGGCGGCCCCGGCGGAGGCGTTGACCACCGCCGGCGTCACCGCGGCCGCCCGCCGCTCGGGGATCACCACGCCGTGCACCCCCACCGCTTCGGCGGTGCGCAGCAAGGAGCCCAGGTTCTGGGGATCTTGCAGCAGGTCCAGCAGGAGCACGAAGGGCGGCTGCCCCTGGGCCTGGGCCGCGGCCAGGGCCTCGTCCAGCTCGCCGTAGGGGTAGGGCGAGGTCTCTAGCAGCACCCCCTGGTGGTGCCGGTCGTCGGCCATCTGGCTCAGGCGGTGGCGGTCGACAGGCTGGGGCCGCAGGCCGCGTTCTTGGGCCAAGGCCAGGACCTCCCGCAGGCGCGGCTCGCGCTCGCTGCCCTGCAGGTACCACAGGGCGTGGGGCTGGCGGCGGCCGGCCCGCAGGCTCTCCCACACGGCGTTGCGGCCGTAGAGCAGTTCTCTAGGCATCGCCCTGTTCCTCCCCTTCGCCCTGCCAGACCACCGGGACGGGCTGCCGTGGGGGCACCCGGGGGTATTCCACCGCCGGGTACCCCAGAGTGCAGACGGCGTACGGGCGCTGCCCCCGGGGCAGGCCCAGCGCTCGCCGCACGGCCGGCCGGGTGTTCCAGGCCACCAAGAAGTAGCCGATGAGGCAGGTGCCCAGGCCGCGGGCCACCGCTTCGTGCAGCACGTTGCCCATGGCCAAGAGGCAGTTGTCACGACCGAAGAGTTCGCCCTTCTGGGCGTGGGCCACCAGCACCACCGGCGCACGGTGGAAGATGGGGTCGCCGCCGGCGGCGCGCACCTCGGCTAGACGGCGGAAGTCAGCCAGCCCGCGACGCGCCTCTTGGGCCAGCGCGGGGCCAGCCACCAGGGGCAGCGCCGCCTGCACCAGGCCGTTGCCCAGAAGGGTCGCCAAGGTGGCGAAGAGCCTCACGGTCAACGCCGACAGCCGCTCGATGGCGGCGGGGTCGTCAACGGCTCGGAAGCGCACGTTCTGGGCGTTGGAGGCGGTGGGGGCATAGCAGCCCACCTGCAGCAGCTCCTCCACCAGGGGGCGAGGCAACGGCGTCGGTTGGTAGCGGCGGATGGAACGGCGAAGGCGCAGTAACTGCCGCAGAGCCGCCGGCGAGGGGACTGCCGATGGGTCCGCCGCGGCCGGGCGGCCGGGCAGGCCCTGGTGATGGAACGCCGCCGTGGGGCAGACCGCCACGCAGTGCCCACAGGCGATGCATCGCTCAGGGTAGACCATGGTTGGCCCATCGGTCGCCATCGCCAGGCAGGCCGGGTCGCAGGTAGCCACGCAGAGCCCGCAGGCGGTGCAGAGCGCCCTGTCGATGGTGATCTGTGGGTGGGTCAAGCTCGTCGCTCCTGCCAGCGCCGGCGCATGCGCACTACGAAGCGGTAGCCCATGAGCCAGCCAGCCAAGAAGGTGGTGACATAGCGCAGGATGTGCCCGTACATGCGGGCGCGGTTGCGCGCCGATGCTGGGAACTCATCCTTCTCTTCCTTGGTCACCTGGGTCACCCCCTCCAGGGGCACTTTCAGCAGCCGCAGGTGCTGCCGCCCAGCATGAAGGTGCAGAGCCGTCTCCACGCCCCAGCCGGCGTCTTCCAGGTCCGGCGCATCGGCGAAGAGGCTCCAGCGCAGGCAGCGCTGCCCGGAGAGGAACGGCGTGAGGAGGTGCGCCCAGTCGGTGTGCAGCCGGCCCTTGTGGAAGAGCCCTACCGTCATGTCAGCCTGGCCCTGCAGCACCGGCCGGGCCAGCGCTTCCACGTGCCCCGGCTGTAGCCCCACCAGGTCGGCATCCAGGAAGAGGACAACGTCGCTGGGGCTCAGGCGGGCCCCAGCCACCATGGCCGCGCCCTTGCCCTGGTTCTGCGCCAGGCGCAGCAGATGGACTCGACCGTCCCGACCGGCCCAGCTCTGCGCCGCCTCCGATGTCTGATCCTCCGAACCGTCATCCACCACCAGGATCCAGCTAGGCAGATCCGTCCCCGTCACCGCCTGCAGCACACGCTCGATGCGGGCCGCTTCGTTGTAGGCCGGGATCACCACCGTCAACCCATTGTCCGGTTGTCGGGCAGGATCTTCAGAAGAACCCATGCACTCCTCCTCGAGCCGCTGTCAGCAGGGCGCTGGGCACAGGTCTTGCAGCCGCCCATGCTGTCAGAGTGTGGTATAATGATACCACAGCGGCAAGAGGCAGACAAAGGCGTGCTGACCGCTGTGCTCTTCGCCAGCAGACCGGGAAAGGAACCCGCTGAAGGATCATGAAACGACTGCTCCCACTTCTCCTGGCCGCGCTGCTCCTCCTGCTGGTCTGCGCCGCTTGCAGCTCCGGCGCCCGCACCGAGGATCCTTGGGAACCGTACCGCCAAACCATGCGCCCGGCGACTCAGGGCTACCTGGATGGGTTGGACCTGCTGCCGGTGTACGACCTTCGGGTTACCCTCAACGCTGACCGCTCCCGCTTGGCCGGCATCCAGACGGTGCGCTTCCCCAACACCACGTCGGACACGCTGCCGGAAGTGGTGTTTCGGCTCTACCCCAACATGCCGCGGTTCGGCGGCCGCATGGATGTGCAGAGCGTCCAGGTGAACGGTGTGCCGGTGGACTACGAGTACAACGTCTCGGAGACGGCGTTGGAGGTGCGGCTGCCCACGCCGCTGGAGTCGGAGAAGGTGGCCGAGCTGCGCCTGACCTACGCCGTGCGCATCCCCCGCTCAGAGGCCAACTACGTGCTCTTTGGAGCCACCGACGAGTTCGTGAGCCTGCCGTACTTCTACCCCATGTTGGCCCTACGCGACGCCCAGGGCTGGCACCGCAGCATCGCCCCGACCTATGCCGACGCCTCCAGCGCGGCCGCTGCGCTCTACAACGTCTCCTTCACCGGGCCGGCCGACCTGAGGCTGGTGGCCCCGGGCACGCTCATCAGCCACACGGTAGCCGCCGAAGGCCAGGCCACTTGGCAGTACCGCAGCGGCCCGATCCGCGAGTTCATGTTCATCGGCAGCCCCGCCTTCCAGTCGGTGGAGGAGCAGGTGGGCGATGTGGCGGTGCGTTCGTGGTTCCTGCCGGGCGATGGGGAGGCCGGCCGCGCCGCGCTGGTCCACGCGGTGGCCGCCCTGCGGGTCTACCAGCAGTGGTTTGGTCCCTATCCCTACCCGGAGGTGGCGGTGGTCCAGGCTCCCTTGGGCCACCACGGCATGGAGTTCCCCCATGTCAATCTCATCGGCGGGGATCTCTACCGCGAGCGGCGGGATGAGCTGGAGTACCTGGTGGTGCACGAAGTGGCCC
>JAAYZY010000622.1 GCA_012514615.1 Chloroflexota bacterium
CGCTAGATGAAGATGGGGTCAACGGGGTTACTGAGCGCGTCACCCAGGTCATCACCCAGAACAAGGGTGAAGTGACCAAGGTAGATGTGTGGGGCCGTCGTCGACTGGCCTACCCCATCAAGAACCACCGCGAAGGGACCTACGTCCTGCTCCACGCGCGCCTCAGCTCAGCGGCCATCCCAGAGATGGACCGTATGCTGAAGCTCAGTGAAGATGTCATCCGCCATCTCTTCACCCGTACCGACGAGGAGTAGCTGCCGGGCCAGCCTGCCCCTAGCCACTGGGTTGGCTGGGGCGGGAGGGGCGCAGAAGGGGTGTGCGGTGATGCCCAGGGGCCTGAACAAGGTGATGATCATCGGGAACGTGAGCCGTGACCCCGAGATGCGGTACACCCCTAGCGGCAAGGCGGTCACCTCTTTCAGTGTGGCCGTGAACCGTTCGTGGGTGACCACGGAGGGGGAGCGGCACGACACGGTGGAGTGGTTCAATGTGGTCGCTTGGGGCAGCCTGGCCGAGGTCTGCAAGAAGCAACTAGGCCAGGGCTGCCGCGTCTACGTGGAGGGCCACCTGCAGACGCGCAGTTGGGACGACGAGCGACTGCAGCGCCACTTCCGCACCGAGCTGGTGGCCAATGAGATGATCGTCCTGGAAGGTCGAGAACGAGGGGAGCGCCCCTCGGGCGCCCCACAAGACGAAGCAACGACTCTGTAAACAGTGTTGCCCCAAGGGTTCTCTCTTGGGTATGGAGGAAAGCGATGACGGATCAGATGGAAAACGACGAAGTCGTGAGTCGGGATGGCGATAGCGGCGAGTCTGGCTATGGCGAGCGCCGACCCCGGCGGGATGCCCGACCGGGACAGGATCGGGGCGGTGATCGCCCGCAGCGGCGTCCCCAGAGGGGGCGCTTCACTAGCCGGCGCAAGATCTGCCAGTTCTGTGTAGACAAGGTGGAGCACATCGACTACAAGGATATCGACCTCCTGCGGCGCTTCGTGTCGGAGCACGGCAAGATCGTGGCACGCCGCAAGACGGGTACCTGCGCCCGGCATCAGCGGCGGCTGGCCCACGCCATCAAGCGCGCTCGGCAAATCGCTTTGCTGCCGTTCACTGCAGATCACGTGCGCGAACTGGAAAGCTGAACCGGCCGAGCGCCTGGCATCGCTGGGGGAAGGCGCTTCGGCCCTTCCTGACTGGCGGACCACAGGCCGCTGGAGGTGGGATGGATGGGTAAGCGACAGAGCAACGAAGACAAGCCGCTCAACAAGAAGCAGATCGCTCGTACCCGCAAGAGCCAGCAGCAAGAGCGGATGGTGCTTCTGGCCGTGGGGGCGATTGCCCTGCTGGTGGTTGGGCTGGTGGCCGCGGGCCTGGTCCAAGAATATGTGACCAAGCCAGCCTCTCCCGTGGCCAAGGTGGATGGAACGGTGATCCGCACCGACGAGTATCAGAAGCGCTGGCGGTTCCAGTACTGGAGCCTGCAGAACTACATCTCGCGGCTGGAGAGCCAGAAGCTGCAGTACACCGGCCAAGAAGGTGCTGAGTTCCTGGTCACCTACCTAGACCAGATGATCCAGCAGGCGCAGAGCGATCTGCAGTCCTTGGATTCGGGCGTGCTGGACCAGATGATCGACGAAATCCTGATCGAGCGCGGGGCGCAGCAGGAAGGGGTGGTGGTGGCGCAGACTGACGTGCAGGAGGCCATCGAGCAGCAGTTCGGTTACTTGCGCAACCCGCCCACCCCCACGCCGACGCCCGAGGTGACCGCGGAGCCGGTGACGACGCCGCTGCCCACCACCGCGCCGGTCACGCTGGAGCAGTACCAGGAGGCGTACGCCACCTACTTGGACACGCTGAAGCAGGTAGCCGACTTCACGGAAACCGACTACCACAAGCTGGTGGAGAACGACCTGCGGCGGCA
>JAAYZY010000623.1 GCA_012514615.1 Chloroflexota bacterium
AGGAGCTGTTCATCGTACCGTTGGCGCGCCTTGGGGGCCCGCAGGGTCTCGTACGCCTCTTGCACTTGACGGAAGAGCAGCGCTGTGCTGGCTTCGGGGTTGGCGTCGGGGTGGTAGCGCCGCACCATGTGGCGGTACGCCCGCTTGATCTCTTCGACGGTGGCGGACTCGTCTAGCTCCAGCACCTCGTAGTAGTCTGGCGTCGCTTCTGGGTAGTTGCTCATGGGCTAGACCTCCCTCGGAGTGTGGGTCGGGCCAAGAGCAGGGAGACGTTGTCGTCGGCGTGCCGCTGGCGGGCTGCGGCGATCCATCGCTGACAGACGGTCTGGGCCGCGCCGGGCTCTTCCCCCAGGGCTGCCAGCTCGTCCGCCGAGAAGAGGCTCCACAGGCCATCGCTGCAGAGCATGAGGGCTGCATCGTCCACTGCGCAGGTGGCGAAGTCCACTTCCGGCAGCGGCCCCTGTCCCAGGGCGCGGTAGAGGACGTTCCGCTGGGGGTGCTGGCCCGCTTCGGCCGCCGGCAGTTCCCCCAGCTCCACCAGCCGCCCGACGAAAGAGTGATCCCGGGTGAGCTGGCGCGCCTCACCGCCCTGCAGCAGGTAGGCTCGAGAATCGCCCACATGGGCCAGGTAGAGCTGCTGGCCCACCAGCAGGCCCAGGGTGAGGGTGGTTCCGCCGCTCTTCACCACCTGGCGCACGGCGGCATCGGCGTGATGGGCCGCGTTCTCCAGAAGCTCACGCAGCGCCATCGGGGCTGCGCCTTCGTCTGGCGTCAACAGGGGCAGCATGGCCTCGGTCAGCAGGTGGGCCAGCGCCGCCCGCACCGCCACCCGGCTGGCCACATCGCCGGCCTCGTGCCCGCCCATACCGTCGGCCAGGGCCAGGGCCAAGGCGTGCTGCGCCGGCCCCTGCTGCAGCTCCAGCCGCAGGGCGGCCACGCAGTCCTGGTTGCTCTGGCGGGCGCAGCCGACGTCGGTTGCCAGGCCCACATCCCATCCCGCCAAGACGGCCAGGTCTTCCGCCGCGGCCGAGGCTGGGCGGGTCCCTGCCGGCGGCTGAGCCGGACGCTGCCGCTGACCGAAGAGGCTGCGGATTCGCTGTAAGAAGGTCTCTGCCACCTGGGCGCTCCCTCCCCGCCCGCCGCTCAGAGCGGCAGCGCGTAGAGCTTCTTGTCGGTAGACCCGATGTAGAGCAGGCCTTCTCCGATGGCCGGCGAGGCCACCACGGGCCCACCGGTGCGGAAGCGCCACCGCAGCTTGCCGCTGCGGGCGTCCAGGCTGTAGACGCTGCCGTCCACACCGCCGAAGTAGAGGGCGTCGCCGAAGGCGCGGACCGACGAGGTGATCTGCCCGTCGGTGCTGAAGGTCCACAGCAACCGGCCGCTGGCGGCTTCTAGGGCGTAGAGATTGCCGTCTGCGCTGCCTACGAAGACGCGGTCGCCCCACACGCAGGGCGTGGCGATGACGCGGTGGCCGGTGCGGTGCCGCCACACGGCCCAGCCCGACCGCTGGTGCAGGGCGTAGATGTGGCGGTCTTTGGAGCCAACCACCATCAGTTGTTCAAAGGGGGCCGGCGACGAGGTGATGCCCATGGTGGCATGGAAGCGCCAGCGCGTCTCGCCGTTGCGCAGCTCCAGGCCGTAGACGGTGCCGTCTTCCGACCCGAAGCAGACCAGCTCGTCTTGCACCAAGGCCGACGAGCGCACTGGCCCCGTGGTCTGGGCTTTCCAGACCAGGCGACCGTTGCTGGCTTGCAGCACGTACAGGCGGCCATCGTCCGAGCCCACGAAGACGTGGTCGAAGAAGACCCGCGGCGACGAGCGCACCTGCCCTTCGGTGGCGAAACGCCAGGCGACCGTGCCCTGCCTGCCGTGCACCGCGTAGACCGAGCGGTCTTCTGAGCCGACGATGACATACTCGTCCCAGGACGCCGGCGACGAGGGGATGCCGCCCTGGGTGGGGAGCTTCCAGACAAACTGGCCGGTGTGGGCGTCCAGGGCGTAGAGGTTGTTGTCGTAACAGCCAACGCACACCAACGCCCCGTGCAGGCAGGCCGATGAGCGGATCTCGTCTTCGCACTGGAACTGCCACGTGGCCAAGACGGTGGGGGTGGTCTGGCTGAACAGGCCGCTGGGGGCAGGGCCGGTCATGCCGGTGTGGCGCAGGGCCAACTGCAGCGCTTCTTTCATCTCTTGGGCGTTGCTGTAGCGCTTGGCTGCTTCGTACGACAGCGCCTTGTTGA
>JAAYZY010000624.1 GCA_012514615.1 Chloroflexota bacterium
AACACCATCCTCTACCGGCGGCGCTACTACCCCAAGAGTGCGGCGCGCATTCTGGATGAGATCACCCACCTGCAAAGCCGCTACGGTGTGGAGTACATCGTTTTCCGGGACGAGGATTTCTTCTCGCAGAAGCAGCGGGTGCGAGACCTAGTGCAGGGGATCGGCGAGCGCGGCCTGCGTTTCGGCTGGTACGCCAACACCCGGGCCAGCTACTTCCGCCCCACCTACCTGTGGGATGACCTGCTGGGCCAACTGCACGCTGCCGGCTGCGACCGCTTCGCCATCGGTGTGGAGTCCGGCTCCCAGCGGGTCCTGGACGAGATCATCCACAAAGACATCACTCTCGAGCAGGTAGAGCAGGCGGCGCGGCTGTGCCATGCCCACGGCATCAACGTGGGCTATTCGTTCATCATCGGGGTACCCGGCGAGACCCAACCGGAGATGATCGCCACGCTGCGCTTCATGAAACGGCTGAAGGAGCTGCAGCCCAGGTGCTACTTCTTCGGCCCGCAGATCTTCCGCCCCTATCCCGGCACCGAGCTCTACGACAAGGCGCTGCAGTTCGGCTTCACCCAGCCGGAGGACCTGGAGGGCTGGGTCGGTGCGGTGAGCCAGCAGACCGGCTTCATGGACACCAAATCGCTGCTGTGGATCGACAACGTGCGCTTCGTGCAGCAGGTGAGCGTGCTGCGCTCGTTCTTCTTCCGCCGCTGGAGCGAGGTGTGGCGGGGCCGGGTGGATCTGCGCTTGCCCCTGCGGGCGGCGGCTACGGCCTTGGCCAAGTTCCGCCTGCGCCGCAACGTCTGGGCCGCGCCGGTGGAGTTGCTGGGCTACCAGGCGTACTATGGCCTGCTGCACCCGCTGCGGTTGCGCTGGGCTGGGCTGCGGCGACGGGCGGCGCGCTGGCTGGGACGTTCGGGCCGCTGAAGGTGGTGCGTAGCATGGGCGGCATCTCTTGGAAGGCTGGGTGGCAGGCGCTGTGGGCCGACGAGGGCGCGCTGAGCCGGCGGGACCACCGGCGGGCGCTGGCCCCGGCCCTGTTGGCGGCGCTGTTGCTGCGTTTGGCGGTGCTGGCGTTCTTCCCCCAACCGGTGGCCCACGACGCCCTGGTCTACGACGCCCTGGCGGTGCACCTGCTTTCAGGGCAGGGTTACGTGCTGGAGCCGGGCGATCTGCCCACGGCCACCCGAGGGCCGGCCTACCCCTTCTTCCTCACCGGCCTCTACGCCCTGTTCGGGCGCCGCTATGGGGCGGTCTTCGTCAGCCAGGCCCTGCTGGACCTGGCGGTGGTGGCCCTGACCTACGCCCTGGCCTGGCTGCTCTATCGCCGACGGGCGGCGGCGACCCTGGCGGCCTGGGGCTACGCCCTCTACCTGCCGGCGGCGTTGCAGACCGGCCAGGTGATGACCGAGACGGTCTTCACCCTGCTGCTGATGGCCGGGGTGACGGCCTACCTGCAGGGGGTGCAGGGGCGGCGGGCTGGCGTCTGGTTGGCTGGCGCGGGCGCGGCCCTGGGCCTGGCCACACTCACCCGTCCGGCGGCGTCGGGGATGCCTCTGGTGCTGGCCGCGGCGCTGCCCTGGCTGGTGGGGGGCAACCCAGTGAGGGGCAAGCGGGCCGGGCTGCGGCTGGCCGCGCCCCTGCTGCTGACGGCGGCGCTGGTGCTCGCGCCTTGGGTCTGGCGCAACTGGCAGATCTTCGGGGCTTTCATCCCCACGTCTACCTTGGGGGGCGTGAACCTGTACATCAGCCACTACGCCCTGGACCAGGACGACTACCTGGCGGCTCACACCAGCGAGGGGGCCAAGCGGGCCATCATCTGGACGCGGGTCATCGAGAACGAGCCCGGCGCGCTGAACGAGGTCCAGTTGGACGCGCTGTACCAGCAGAAGGCCCTGGCGCTCATCCGCCAGTATCCCCTGCGCTATCTGCACCTGGCCCTCAACCGTTCTGTGCGCCTGTGGGTCAACCTAGGCTACCCCAATGAGCCGCCGTCGGCGGCCAGTTGGGCGCTGGCCGCGCTCCACGGGGCGCTCTTGATCGTGGCCCAGATGGCGCTGCGGGAGCGGGGGCAGGCGGCCCGCCGGGCTGGCGTCCTGTGGGCCTTGCTGGCCTACTACACCCTGTTCCACATGGCGGTGCTGGCCTACGTCCGCTTCGTCTTCCCGGTGATGCCGCTGGTGATGGTGCTGGCCGGGCGGGGGCTGGGCTTCTTGGTGGGCCGCCCCATGGGGGAGGAGGCCCATGCCTAAGCTCAAGGTGGCGCTGCTCATCCTCTACCCGCTGCATCCCGAAGAGCCCGGCGGGATTCCCGGCGGCGTGTGGGCGGTGGGGTACAACATGGGCCGCCTGCTGAGCGCCTTTGACGACCTGGAGGTGCACGTGGTGCATTGCCAGGCTGGCTTGTCCCAGGACCGGGTGGTGCAGGGGGAGGTCTCTGGGGGCGGGCTCACCGTCCATTACCTGGCGGTGGCCCGCAAGCCGTGGCGGCTGACCATCCAGGGGGCGGTGACGAGGATGAGCGCCTACCTGCGGGAGCTGCAGCCAGACGTGGCCAACGCCCACGCCGCGCAGTACGCCTACGCCGCGCTGCGGGCGGGGCTGCCCACCGTTTACACCGTGCATGGCGTGGTGCGCCAGGAGTTCCGCGCCGCCCGCCGGCTCAAGCAGCGGCTGACCCTGCTGCTGCCCATGGCGTACGATACGGCTGCGGCGCGGCGGGCTGCGGCGATGGTGGCCATCAGCCCCTATGTGGTGCGGCAGTATGCCCACCGCACGGCGGCTCCGTTCCACCGCATCGAGGTGCCCATCAGCCCGGAGTTCTTCGAGGTGGCAGAGATGCCCAGGACGCCGCTGCTCTTCACCGCCGGCAACCTGAACGAGCGCAAGGACTACCTGACCATGCTCCAGGCGCTGGTGCGGGTGCGTCAGGCGGCGCCGGACGTGGAGCTGCGCATCGCTGGCGGCGGCGAGGCGGGCTACCGGGCCACCTTGGAGGGGTTCATCGCCCAGCATCACCTGGAGCCCAACGTGCGCTTCGTGGGGCTGCTGAATCGGCCGGGGATGGTGCAGGCCTACGCCCAGTGCCGGGCGGTGCTCCTTTCGTCTCGCCAAGAGACCGCGCCGGGGATCATCTGCGAAGGCATGGCTGCCGGCCGCCCGGTGGTGGCCACCGCGGTGGGCGGCGTGGGCGATATGGTAGCCGAGGGCGAGAGCGGCTTCGTGGTGCCGGCTGGCGACGCCGAGGCGCTGGCCGAGCGCACCCTGCGCCTGCTGACCGACGACGGCTTGGCCCGCCGCATGGGCGCGGCCGGCCACCGCCGGGCCCGGGAGCGCTGGTGGCCGGGCCACGTGGCCGAGCAGTACCGCCAGCTCCTGTGGGATGTGGCCCGGCGTGCCAAGGGAGGGGAGGGATGAGCCAGCGTCCGAACGCCTCCTCAGGGCTCTACCCGCGCCTGGTGCGCGCCCTGGCCCTGCCGCTGGCGGAGCGCCTGCAGGGGATGCCAGTGCAGGCCCGCCTGGGGGAACTGGAGACGAGCCAATGGTGGCCGCCGGAGCGGATTCGGGAGCTGCAATGGGCCAAGCTGCAGCGGCTGCTGGCCCACGCCTACGCCAACGTGCCCTACTACCGCCGGCGCATGGACGAGGCAGGGGTCGCCCCGACCGACATCCGCGACTGGCCCGACCTGGCCCGCCTGCCCATCTCGGAGAAGGACGACCTGCGGGCTGCCGGCCCCGAACAGACCCGGGACCAGGGCGTCGAGTTGGCGCGGCTGCTCCCCTACGCCAGCAGCGGCTCCACCGGCGAGCCATTCCGCTACGGCATTACCAAGGCAGAGAAGGCGCAGCGCTGGGCCATCGTCTTCCGCTACTGGGGATGGGCCGGGCTGTGGCCGGGAGTGCGCTACGTCAACGTCACCGGCGGGGCGCCGGGCGCTTTCAAGGGGCGGCCGCTGCTGCGGCGTGTGGAGCAGGCGGCGACGCGGGTGATGGAGCTCTCGGCCTTCGAGCTCTACGAGGGCAACGCTGCGGCCTACGTGGAGCGCATCCGCCGTTTTCGGCCCTGGGCGGTGCGCGGTTACGCGTCCACCATGGACTACCTTGCGCGCCACCTGCAGGCCCAGGGTCAGACGCTGCCGGTGGGGGCAGTGCTGACCTTGGGGGAGACGCTCTACCCCCAACAGAGGCAGGTGATCCAAGCAGCGTTCGGCTGCCCGGTCTACGACGCTTACGGCGGCGAGGCCATGGAAGCGGCGGCCCAGTGCCCCCAACAGGCCGGTGGGCAGGGCGGCTACCACATCAACGCCGAGTCGATCCTGGTGGAGGTGGTGGACGATGCCGGCCGACCGCTGCCGCCGGGGCGGCCGGGCCAGCTTGTGCTCACCAACCTGGATAACTATGCCATGCCGTTCATCCGCTACAACATCCAAGATGTGGGCGCGCTGTCGGCGGAACGGTGCCCTTGCGGGCGCGGCCTGCCGGTGCTGGAGTCGGTGGAGGGGCGGCTGACCGACACCCTTGTGACCCCGGCGGGCAAGGTGCTGGTGGTGCACTTCTTCACCCTGCTGCTGATGCGGGCCGAGGGGATCGACCACTACCAGGTGGTGCAGGAGCGGCCCGAGCGCATGGTGCTGCGGCTGGTGCCCAACGCCCACTACAACGAGGCGGAGGAGGCCCGGCTGTTGGCCGAGGTGCGCCGGTACGTGGGCCCGGACGTGCAGGTGGCGGTGGAGCGGGTGGCGGAGATCCCGCTGACCCGCACCGGCAAGCGGCGTTTCTTCGTCTCGCATGTACACGCGGCGGAGGTGCTGCAGGCGTGGGTGCAGAACAGCGCCCACAGCGTATAGTAGCGCCCATGGGACCAGCCATGCGCCGGTGGGGCCCCTGGGGCGTTGCAGCCCTGGCGGCGTTGGCCTTTGTGTACGGCTGGTGGGGGACCGGCCTGCCGGCCAGCCCACGCATGGAGCTCACGCCGGAGTTGGGCTACATCTGGGGCCTGGCCCACCGCTGGCTGCAAGGCGAGGGGCTTTCGGCCTGGAACCACCTGCCGCTGACCGGCCAGCCGATGCTCACCGCCCGGGGGTGGGCGCTCTACCTGGCCATGGCCCTGGCCCACCTGGCCAGCGGGGTGGACCCGGCCCTGCTGCTCAAGGCGGTGCACGGGGCCATGAGCGTGCTGGGGGCTTGGGGGGCCATGGCCTTCGCCCGCTGCCTGGGGTTGAGCAGGCCGGCCGCCCTGACGGCGGGGATGGTGTATGCCTGCTTCCCGGCGCGGGTCTTCATCACCGCAGAGGCGCTCTTCATGGTGGTGGGCTGGGCCGGCATCCCCTGGGGCTTCTGGGGCTGGGAGCGGCTGCGGTCGGCTGCGCCTGGGGTGGAGGCGCTGCGCCGTGGCCTGGTCTGGGCGTTGCTGTTGGCCTGGGTGGCCCCGAGCCTGCCGCAGCTCTGGGGCCTGCAGCTCGTGCTGCTGGGGCTGTACGCCGCGTTGCGAGAAAAGGCGGGGCGAATGGCCGGGCCGTTCCCCTGGCAGGCGGCGGCTGTGGGGGCGGCGGCCACCGCCGGGCTCATCGCCTACTTCTATGTGCCCAGCCTGGCCGAGCAGCGGTGGTTGGGCATGGGGCAGTATGTGAGCGCCTGGCCGCGGGAGGCGCAGTGGTCAGCGCCGCCGGCGCTGCTGACCGCGGCGCTGAGGGAGCGCCTGCTGCCAGCGTTCGCTCCGCTGAGCCACGAGCGCTACGTCATGGTGGCCGATTTCGCCTTCTACCTGGGGTGGGCCGGTCTGGCCCTGGGGCTGGTGGGGTTGGGGAGGTGGCGGCGCAGCAGCCGAGCCTGGGCGCTGGCGGCGGTGCTGGCTTTCTCGCTGCTGCTGGCCCTGGGGCCTGGCGTGCCCCGCAACCCGGTCTACTGGCTGCTGCGGCGATTGCCGTTGCTGGGCGACATGGTGCGCTACTCGCTCCGCGGGTTGCTGGGCGTGTCGCTGGCCCTGGCTGGCCTGGCGGCGCTGGGGGTGGAGGCGCTGCTGGAGCGGGTCCGTCGGCCTGGGCTGCGCTGGGGGGCAGCCGGCGCGCTGGCGCTGCTGGTGCTGGTGGACTACTGGCCGGGCAGCCTGGCCTACACCACCGTGCCGGCCTACCTGCAAGACGATGAAGCGGCCGCGCACCGCTGGCTGGACGCGCAGGAAGGCGACCTGCGCTATTGGGTGCCGGTGCAGGCGTGGACCTACGGGTGGCACTACGTCCGTTCCAGCATGGGCGCGACGGTGAACCGCCATCCAGCCACGACCCAGGATGCCTTCGTCTGGGCCACCACGCCGCAGCCGGCCTACGGGGTGCTGGCCGGAGCCATCGGGCAGGAGATCGAAGGCAAGCCGGAGGGCCTCTCCCCAGGGGCAGAACCCGGAGGGAGCCTGACGCTCTACACCCAGGCGGTGCTGTCGCTCACCGCGACCCGCTACGGCCTGGTGCACCGCACCGCCCCGGTCTACGACGCGGTGGTGGAGCGGCTCGTGGCGACCCACGGCTGGCGGGTGCTGCGCCAGAGCGAGCACGTTTGGCTGCTGGAGAACCCGGCGGCTCGTCCGTACCTGCAGGCCTATGCCGCTGGGCTGGCCGGCGAAGGGCCGGCAAGCCTGCCAGGCTGCTTGGATCGGGGCTATGCCCTGGTGGCCGGAGCGGCGCCGGGAGCCTGGCCCACGGCCCCGGAACGAGGCTGCGGCGCGCTGCCGGCGTTGGGGTCGCCGGCGGTGCAGTTGGCGGGCTCGGCCCCGCACCGCGACCGCATCCGGGTGCAGGTGCAGGCCGACGAGCCGTTCCTGCTCATGGCGGCGGAGAGCTGGTATCCCCACTGGCGGGTGGCAGTGGATGGGGCGGACGCGCCGCTGCTGCGGCTGAACGGTGGGTTCTTGGGCGTGGCCGCGCCGGCCGGGGCGCGGGAGGTGGTCTTCCGCTACCGCGTGCCGCCCTACCAGGTGACCTGCCTGGCCCTGAGCCTGGCCACTTGGCTGGCGGTGGGGGGCTTTTTGGTGGGCAGCAAGAGGCGGCAGAGAGGCTCAGTGGACCCTGAGAAGATCGGATGAGGTGGTGGCGACACCGGGCTTCCCCCTGTGCCCTTCGGGGCGCTGTGGCGAAGCCTCTGGAGAATCACGTAGATGGGGAGGGGAGACGACGTGCTGAAGCGGGTGGCCGTGGTGGGGCCGCTGCCGCCGCGCCCCGGGGGCGTCTCGGTGCAGACGCAGTCACTGGCTGCGGCCTGGCAAGGCGAAGGGCTGGACGTGCAGGTGGTGAACACCGATCTGCCAGCCCTGCGGCGGCTGCCGGTGGTGGGCCGCCTGCTGCTGGTGGCGGCTCAGCCGCTGGCCCTGGCCTGGCGATTGAGCCGTTGGGCTGGGGGCTGCCAGATCGTCCACGTGCAGGCGTCGTCGTACTGGGGCTTCATGCCGGCGGCGGTGGCGGCGCTGCTGAAGCCGCGGCGGGGCTGGCGGCTGGTGGTCACTTACCACGGCCACCAGGCCGAGCAGTTCTTGCGGCGGGCCGGCGGCCTGGTGCGCTGGGCCCTGGGTCGCGCCGATGCGGTTATCGCCCTCTCGGGCTGGGCGGCCGGGCACTTCCGGCGGGCCGGCATTGCCACAGAAGAGGTGCCGATCCTGGTGCCGGTGGAGCGTTTCCCTTTCCAGCCGCGGGGGGCGCTGCGGCCGGTGGTGGTCTGGGCGCGGCACTTCACCCCGGCCTACCAGCCGGCTCTGGCGGTGCAGGCCGTGGCAAGGGTGCGGGAACGTGTGCCGGCACTGCGCTTGCACCTCCTTGGCCGGGGCCCCCTGCAGGGCGAGGTGGCGGCCCTGGCCGAGCGGCTGGGCGTGCCGGCGGAGTTTGTGGGCAGCGTACCTTTTGAAGAAATGGCTCGTCAGTACCAGAAAGCGGACCTGTTTCTCAATACGTCGGACTTCGACAACTTCCCGGCGACGCTCATCGAGGCCAGCGCCTGCGGCCTGCCAGTGGTGACGACGGCGGCGGGCGGCATCCCCTACATGGTGCAGGATGGTCTGGACGCCCTGGTGGCGCCGGTGGGGGATGTGGGGGCGTTGGCCGAGGCCATGGAGCGGGTGCTGAGCGATGGGGACCTGGCCGCCCGGCTCAGCGCGGCCGGCCGCCGCAACGCTGAGCGCTGCGCCTGGCCAGCGGTGCGGGAGCGGTTGTGGGCGGTCTACCGTCGGGCTCTGGGCGAGGGGCAGGTGGGATGAAGCTGTTGGTGGTGTTGGGCGAAGGCGGGCACACCAAGCAGATGCTGCGCCTGGTGGATCTGCTGGGGCCAGGGTACAGCTACCACTACGTCGTCGCCGAAGGGGATACCCTCTCAGCCGGGGGCCTGCCGCACCCCGGGCCGGTCCATCGGCTGCCGCGGCCGCGGGCCAAGGTGGGGGGGCGCACAGCCCGGCCCTGGACGGCGGCCTGGCAGACGCTGCGGGCCACTTGGCGGGCCTTTCGGGTGGTGCGGCACGTGCGGCCGGACGCGGTGGTGGGGGCTGGCCCTAGCATCTCGGTACCGGTGTCGCTGGCGGGCAAGCTGTGGGGGGCGCGGGTCATCCACGTGGAAAGCGCCTCGAGGATCCACCGGCTCTCGCTGACCGGTCGGCTGCTCTACCCCTGGGCAGACCTCTTCTTCGTGCAGTGGGAAGGGTTGCAGGCCCGCTACCCCAAGGCGATCTACGCCG
>JAAYZY010000625.1 GCA_012514615.1 Chloroflexota bacterium
CTGGAGGCGCAAGGCGCCGCGGTGAACGTGGCTACCTTCGTGGGTCACGTGACCCTGCGGGAAGCGGTGCTGGGGGAGGAGAACCGCCCGCCCAGGCCCAGCGAGCTGGCGGCCATGAAGGACCTGCTGGCGCAAGGGTTGGACGAGGGCTCGTGGGGCCTCAGCAGTGGGCTCATCTACAGGCCAGGGTCGTTCGCCGATACCGAAGAGCTGACAGCGCTGGCGGAGGTGGTGGGGCAGTACGGCGGCGTCTACGCCACGCACATCCGCGGCGAGCGGGAGACGCTGCTGCCGGCCGTGGCCGAGGCCATCGCCATCGGTGAGCGAGCGGGCGTGCCGGTGCACATCTCTCACCTGAAGGCGGTGGGGCGGGAGAACTGGGGGCAGGCGGCGGCAGCCCTGCAGTTGATGGAGCAGGCCCGCGGCCGCGGTGTGGACGTCACTTACGACAGCAAGCCGTTCCTGGGTACCCCGGTGAAGGTCTGGACGGGGATGATCCCGGCCTGGGCCCGAACCGGCGCCCTGGAAGACCTGCGCCGGCGCTTCGCCGACCCGCAGGCGCGGCAGCGCATTCTGGCCGAGACGCCGCCCCAGGGCTGGGAGACGATCTTCGTGGCTCGCTACGCTGCCGAGCCGGCCTGGTGCGGCCGCTCTCTGGCCGACCTGGCCCAAGAACAGGGCCTCAGCCCCCTGGAGCTGGCCCTGGAGATGTTCGTGGCCGACCCGGATCACGAGACGATCCAGAGCGACTGCCTGAGCGAGACCGACGTGCAGCGCACGGTGAGCCACCCCTTGGGCATGATCTCCAGCGACGCCCTGCTGCACCCCCAGGGCCTGCCGCACCCCCGCTCGTACACCGCGTTTGCCGAGGCGCTGCAGCGCTACGTGAGGGAAGAACAGGTCCTCTCCCTGGGGGAGGCGGTGCGGCGGATGACTTCGGCGCCGGCCCAGCGGCTGGGCCTGGGGGAGAGGGGCCTGCTGCTGCCAGGCTGGAAGGCCGACGTGGTGGTGTTCGACCCCCAGCGGATCTGCAGCCGGGCGACCTATGGGGACCCCCGGCAACCGCCGCTGGGGATCGAGGCGGTCTTCGTTTCGGGCCGCCGCACGGTGGAGCGGGGCGCGCCCACCGGCGTCAGGGCCGGCCGCGTGCTGCGGCGCGGTGTAGATTGAGAACAGGAGGCTCTCACGTGACCGACATTCTGGTGAGCGGCGGGACAGTGATCACCATGGACCCCTGGCGACGGGTCATTGACGACGGCGCGGTGGCGGTGCAGGGCGACCGCATCGTGGCCGTGGGCCCCCGGGCGGAGGTGGAAGCGCAGCACCCGCAGGCCCGCCAAGTCATCTCGGCGCGGGAGATGGCCGTCCTGCCCGGCCTCATCGACGGCCACAGCCACGCCGGGCACTCGCTGGTGAAGACGTTGGGAGCCGACCGCTCTGACCTGTGGTACCAGGCCTGCGAGACGATCTACGCCGAAGGGTCGGACGAGGCGTTCTGGCAGGCCGATGCGCTGCTCACCGGCCTGGAGCGCCTGAAGTTCGGCACCACCTGCGCTGTGACCTTCCTGGGCGGTGGGTCGTCGGTCATGCGCACCGACGACCCGGTCTTCGGCAGCCTGCACTGCCAGGCCACTGCGCAGTTGGGCCTGCGGGAGTTCCTGGCCGTGGGGCCGCGCCAAGCGCCGTTCCCCCGCCGCTACGCCCGCTGGGAAGGCTCGACCCGGCGCGACGTGTGGGTGCACTTCCAGGACCACGTGCGCACCTGCGAGACGCTCATCGAGCGTTGGCATGGCGCGGCCAATGGCCGGATCCACCTGACCATGGCTTTCCCCACGCACCATCCGGAGCGCCAGCCGCTGCAGGGCGAGGCCCTGGCCGACCTGCGGCAGCGCGCCCAGACCATGCGCGCCTTGAGCCGGCGGCATGGCCTGCGCTTCACCCAAGATGGTCACCGCCGCGGCAGCGTGCGCTTCGCTCATCAGGAGCTGGACCTGCTGGGGCCGGACGTGTTGCTCTCCCACGCTACCGATCTCACGGAAGAAGAGGTGGCCATCTGCGCCGAGACCGGCACGCGCATCGTGCACAACCCCAGCGCCGTGGCCTCCATGACCGGCCGCTGCCCTGTGCCAGAGCTGCTGGACGCCGGCGTCACCGTCATGCTGGGGTCTGACGCCACCGCCCCAGACCGCAGCAGCGACATGTTCCGGCACATGTTCCAGGCCATGCGCTACCACCGCCGCCAGCAGCGTGACCCGCTCTACCTGCCGCCAGGAAAGGCGCTGGAGATGGTTACCATCGACGCAGCCCACGCCCTGGGCTTGGAGCACGAGATCGGCTCGCTGGAAGTGGGCAAGAAGGCCGACCTCATCTTGGTGGACCTGCGTCAGGCGCACCTCTACCCGCCGGGGATGCCGGTGCATCGCCTGGCCTACTTCGCCAACGGGCACGATGTGCACACGGTGATGGTGGATGGCCGGGTGCTCATGCGCAACCGTGCCGTGCAGACGGTGGACGAGGATGATGTGCTGGATCAGGCAGCCCGGGCCAGCCAGGAGATGCTGACGCGCAGCGGCCTGGCGCACCTCCAGGAGACGCCGGACGGCTTCTGGGGGCGCAGCCGCTACCCCTGGTGAGTGGGGAGGGTCAGCTCTCGTCTCGCCCTTGAGGCGGCCCCACTAGGGCGGCGTCCAGCGCCTCTGGCAGCGTGCGGGCGGGGATGATCTCCAGCCCCACCTCGGGGCGTTCGCGGCCCCGCAGCGGAGGGATGATGCAGCGCCGGAAGCCCAGCTTGGCCGCCTCCCGCAGGCGACGCTCCAACTGGCCCACGCTGCGAATCTCGCCGCTGAGGCCCACTTCGCCCACCACCGCCAGGTCGGCGGCCACCGGTCGGTTGCGGTAGCTGGAGGCCACGGCCACCGCCACCGCCAGGTCGGCGGCGGGCTCGCTGATGCGCAGACCGCCCACCACGTTGACGAAGAGGTCTTGGGCTGTGAGGTTGAGGCCCACCCGCTTGCCCAGTACGGCGGCCAGCAACAGCAGGCGGTTGAAGTCGATGCCGTTGGCGGTGCGGCGGGGCTGGCCGAAGGGCGAGGCGCTGGAAAGGGCCTGGATCTCCACCAGCAGCGGGCGCGTCCCTTCCATGGTCACGGCGATGGCTGAGCCGGCGGCGTTGGGCAGCCGCTCGGAGAGGAACGCCTCGGAGGGGTTGCGCACCTCCTGCAAGCCATCCTCGGTCATCTCGAAGACGCCCACCTCCTCTGTGGAGCCGAAACGGTTCTTCACGCTGCGCAGCAAGCGGTAGGCGTGGAAGCGCTCCCCCTCCAGGTAGAGGACCGTGTCCACGATGTGCTCCAAGACACGGGGGCCGGCGATGGAGCCGGCCTTGGTGACATGCCCCACCAAGAAGACCGGCACGCCGCTGGCTTTGGCCTGGCGCAGCAAGGCCGCGGCGCACTCCCGCACCTGGCTGACGCTGCCAGCCGCCGATTCCAGCTCCGACATGTAGATCGACTGGATCGAATCCACCACCGCCAAGCGTGGCTGCACCTGCTGGATCTGGGCGACGATCTGCGTCAGGTTGGTCTCGGCCAAGACGTAGAGGCTGGGGTCGCGGATGCCCAGACGCTCGGCGCGCATGCGGATCTGGCGGGCAGACTCTTCGCCGGAGACGTAGAGCACCTTGCCGCCGGCCGCGGTGATGTAGGCCGACATCTGCAAGAGCAGGGTGGACTTGCCGATGCCCGGGTCGCCCGACAGCAGCACCACAGAGCCGGGCACGATGCCCCCGCCCAGGACGCGGCTAAGCTCTTCCACCGGCAGCTCCAGGCGGGCGAAGCTCTCCATCTCGATCTCAGTGAGGGCCTGGGCCGTGCCGCCTGGGGTCCCCAGCAGGCCCTGGGCCTCCCGCTCTGGGCTGGTCTCCAGCAGCGTCTCCACCAGGGTGTTCCACTCGCCGCAGTCGGGGCAGCGGCCGGCCCAGCGCAGCTGCACCGAGCCGCAGTTCTGACAAACGTAGCGTGTGCGCGTCTTGCTCATGGCAGCGTCTCCCCGTGGAGGTCGCTCTGCCGTCGGAAGCGCGCGCTAGGGGGCGCTTGCGTGCGATAGCGCCAGCGCTCGATGGCCGAGTCCAGCGCCTGGTGCAGGGCCAGCCAATCCGGCGCTAGCAACAGCAGGCCTTGGCCGTTGTGGCTGAGGAAGTGCGCCCCCAGGCGCTTGCGGATCCACGGTGGGGACTGCGGCCATTCCCGCAAGACCACCACCACGGCGGAACGCTCGGCGTAGCCGCGGACCGCTTCCATCTCCCGGCGGGCCAACGTCTCCGGGGGGAACTCCTTTTGGATAACGGTGGCGTGGGTGAGCTCGATGGCGGCGTAGGGGACCGACAGCGTCTGCCCGGGCAGGCGGATGATGAACTCCTCCGACCCGAGGGCGACTAGGCCGGGGCGGGTCGCCCGCCATTGCAGGGCCACCAGGAGCACCACGGCCGCCGCGCCCGCCAGCCAGAAAGGCCGCAGCGGCTGCAGCGGCTCGGGGTTCCAGAGGTAGAGCGCGCCCAGGCCCAGGACCACCAGCAGGCCGGCCCAGAAGGCGGCCTCCCACTGTCCGCTGAAGGTCAACAGACGGAAGGTCGTTGGACTGTCGCTGTGTCTCGCCATAGGGTTCCTCCCCGGCCGGTCAATCGTCCAGATGTGAGGCGTCGTTCCAGGTGATCAGCTCCGCTCGGCCGTCGGGCCAGACCCGCATCAAGGAAAGAGAGGTGTTGTCGGCCACGGGACGACGCTTCTCCTCGCCCAGCAGGGCAGCCACCCCCGCCGAAATGACTCCGCCGTGGGTCACCAGCAGCACCGTCTCCCCGGGGTGAAGGGCGGCGATTTCCAGCGCGGCCTGCCGCACCCGTTGGGCGAAGGCCAGCCGCTGCTCGCCGCCGGGCCAGGTGTAGGCAAGGTCGTCGCGGTTGGCCCGCTGAGCCTCGGCAGTGGGGTAGCTCTGGCGGAAGGCCTCGATGGTGAGCCCTTCTGCAACGCCCAGGTGCATCTCCCGCAGGTCGCTCCAGACGACGGGGACAGCGCCCAGCTCTTGGGCAACGATGGCTGCGGTCTGCCGGGCCCGCCCCAAGGGGCTGCAGTAGATCTGGCAGATGGGGGGCGCCCAGGCGGCCAAGCGCAGGGCGGCGCGCTGGGCCTGCCAGCGGCCTGCGTTGGTGAGGGCGGTGTCGCTGTTGCCCTGCAGGATGCCTTGCACGTTGGCTTCCGTCTCGCCATGGCGGAGGAAGAGCAGGTCAGTGGGGAGGGCATGACGCTGGTTGGTCATGGTTGGTCCTCGTGGTTGGGGTGGGACGAGGCGGCGTACCAGGCGCAGAGATCCGGCAAGACGCAGACTTGGCAGCGAGGCCGCCGGGCCGCGCACACCTCGCGCCCGTGGGCGATGATGTTCAGGTGGAAGGCGTAGTAGGTCTCGGGCGGCATGAGCGCTTCCAGCAGGTCGTGGGCCTTCTCGCGCGTGGCCGCAGGCGGGATGAGGCCCAGACGCTTGGTCACTCGGTGGACGTGGGTATCCACGGGGAACGCCGGCATCCCCAAGGCGAAGAGCAAGACGATGGCCGCCGTCTTGGGGCCGATGCCGTTGAAGGAGGTCAGCCAGCGCCGCGCTTCGACCACCGGCAGCGTGCGCAAGAACTCCAGGTCCAGCGCGCCGCGCTCTTGCTGGATGCGCTGCAGGGTGGCCTTGATGTGGGCGGCCTTCTGCCCGCCCAGGCCGGCCACCTGGATCGCCTCAGCGATGGCTCCCACCGGCGCGTCGCGTACCTGCTCCCAGGTGGGGAAGCGCAGCCGCAGGCGTTCGTAAGCGCGGTCCCGCAGGACGTCGTTGGTATTCTGGCTGATGATGGTGTTTACCAGCGTGTCCACGGGGTCGAACGGGCGCGTCGTGGGCTCCCCGTAGACCGACGTGAGACGGTGGTGAATCTCCAGCGCGGCGGGAAGGAGCTCGGAGCGGTCGGACATGCCTGTGCACCTCAGCAACGGAGTGTACTTCGCCAGCCCATGGTAGCACAGCCCAGCGCTGCGGTCAAGAGTGGGCCAGGGGGCACAGCTAAGCCGACGGCGCGGCGTGTTGACAGGCGCACCCGCCCATGCTACCATAGGCTAGCGTTACTCGCCGATCACCACGCACCTGGCCAGAGGAGGGTTCGGACCATGAAAGTGGGCATCTACGCCACCGGCCTGCAGGCCTACGAGTTCGAAGAGATGCTGGATGTCGTGCGCGACTTGGGCGCTGAGGCGGTGGAGCTGGGCGTGGGCATCTACCCCCGCCGCCGCCACGTGGAACCGGCCGAGGTGTTGGGCCGGCCGGCCAAGATCCAGGCGGTGAAAGACGCCATGGCCCGGCGCGGCCTCGTGGTCAGCGGGGTCTCGTGCCACAGCAACCCGCTGCACCCAGACGAGGCCATCGCCAGCCGGTCCGACGAGGCGTACCACAACGCCGTGCGCTTGGCTGCTGCGCTGGAGGTGGGGGTGGTGAACCTCTTCTCAGGCTGCCCCGGCGGCGGCCCCGACGACAAGGTGCCCAACTGGGTCACCTGCCCCTGGCCCCCCGACTTCAGCCAAGCCCTGGAGTGGCAGTGGAACGAGCGGATCATCCCCTATTGGCGGCGCACCGCGCCGTTCGCCCAAGAACATGGCGTGCGCCTGGCGTTTGAGATGCACCCGGGGTTCTCCGTCTACAACCCGCCCACGCTGCTGCGCCTGCGGGAGGCGGTGGGGCCCGTGGTGGGAGCCAACTTCGATCCCAGCCACCTCTTCTGGCAAGGGATCGACCCGGTGGCCGCCATCCGTAAGTTGAAGGGGGCCATCTACCACTTCCACGCCAAAGACACCTACATCGACCCCTACAACTGCGCGGCCGACGGCGTGCTGGACACTCGACCCTACAGCGATCTGGAGCAGCGGTCGTGGATCTTCCGCTCGGTGGGC
>JAAYZY010000626.1 GCA_012514615.1 Chloroflexota bacterium
ACAGTTGCCCACGCCCATGGCCTCCAGCAGGGCCGGGTGTGTGCCGCCAACGCCGGAAGTCTCCACGAAGATGAGGGCGTTGGAAAGCAACTCGTGATACCCTTCGCCGAAGACGTACCCGGGGAAGATGATCCGCTCGCTGGCGTGAGCCCGCAGAGAGGCGATGTACTCTTCGGCGTAGGGGGCGTTGCCTACGACCACACACTTGAGGCCGGGCGGGTTGATCCGTTCGAACGCCTCCACTAGGTGGTGGGCGCAGTTCTCCGGTACCAGCCGGCCGACGAAGAGGATGTAGCGTTGGGCTTCCAGCCCGTACTGGGCCAGGGTCTCGCCGGCAGGCCGCCGCGGCACGTCGGCCCCGTAGGCGATGTAGGGGGCGTTGACGCCGTAGGTATCCAGGTAGTATTGCTGCACCACCCGGGAATCGGTGATGAAGGCGTTGGGCAGGCGCGTGGCCATCCGCTCGGAGAACTGGATGTAGCGCTTGGCCAGAGGGGGCCACTTGGCCCGTTTCCAGTCCAGCCCGTCCACGTTCAGCACCGAACGCTGCCCGGCCAGCCGAGGGATCCAGGTGACCAGGCTGTTGCCGGCGATGAAGTAGAGGGCGATGTCGAAGCGCTGCCCCAAGGCGTGCACCGACGAGAGGAACGAGTGGACGATGGTGTCGAGGTACTTGTTGGGGACGGTGGGCAGCTTCACCAGCCGCATCCCTCGGTAGTACGGCTCGGGGTAGGTGATGTGGTGGCTGCGGCAGTAGACGGTCACATGGTGGCCGCGCGCCGCCAACCGAGAACCCAGCTCCTCTACGCAGGTTTCGAACCCGCTGTAGCTCGCTGGGATGCCGCGGGTGCCCAGCATGCCGATGCGCAAGACGATTCCTCCAGACGATGCAGGACTGTAACCGCGGCATGATAGCAGAAAAGGGGGGCGCTGTCAAAGCCGCAGCAGCAGAACAGGTTGGCGAACTTGACACCGCCGGTGTTACATCGTAGAATTACGATGAAACACGGGGGGGGGGCGAGGCAGATGCCTCCAAAGGGGGGAAGGCGATGTCAGAGCAAGAGGAAGCCCGTCTGGTGGGCATGCTCAGGGCGCTGGGCAACCCGGTGCGCTTGGGGATCGTGAAGACGCTGGCGGAGCGGCAGGGCTGCATCACCCAGGAGATCGTAGCCACCACGCCCCTGGCGCAGTCCACGGTGAGCCAGCATCTGAAGGTGTTGAAGGACGCCGGTCTGATCCGCTGCGAGGTCGAAGGTCCGGCCACCTGCTACTGTCTGGACGAGTCTGGGCTGCGCTGGTTGGAGGGGGCCATGGAGGCGTGGCTCTCGGGCTGCATCCGGTCCTCAGCGGCGGCGAATGAGCCCCCGGCGGCGCTCTGGCAGATGGCCGTGGCCCGGGCCTACCTGCGGCCTGAGATGGCGGCAGCGGTGGTGGGGGCCGAAAGCGCTCCCCTGGCGCGGGAGATGGTCTCCCTGGTGCGGCAGGTGCAGAAGATGGGTAGTCCCCAGGGCTTGGCAGATGCCTCGGTGGATCTGCTGTTGGCCTGCCTGCCGGTGCTTGGCCACGGTCTCCAGGCGGGCATGGGCGAGCTGACGCGCCCCCTGCGGCCCGGCGGCCGGCTGGTGCTCTGCGTCCCAGAGAGAGCGGCTGGGGCCCCCCAAGGGGTCAAGGCCGCGTTGCGGGCGGCCAGCCTGGTCAACGTGCAGGTGGAGCGGGTCGCCGCCGGGGGCGTGGCAAACGATGGGTCGTGGCTAGTGGCCGCTGGCAGCCGGCGGGTGGTTGGGACCCGGGAGTCGGTGCAAGCCCGCTATGGCGCGCTGGCCGACGCAGCGCAACCTTGCTGTGGCCCGGCCGTTGGCGAGCCAGGGGACGCGGCCGGCCAGGCTTGCTGCTGTGCAGGGGAGCCCGCGGCCGGCCAGATCGTGTGGCAGACCGGCTACGGGGCCGAGCAGGTGGTCGATCTGCCTCAGGAGGCGGTGCGTCTCTCCTTGGGGTGCGGCAACCCCACGGCGTTGGCCTCGCTGGGGCCGGGCGAGGTGGTCCTGGACATCGGCAGTGGGGCTGGCGTGGACGCCTTCTATGCCGCCCAGAAGGTTGGGCCAAGCGGCCGGGTCATCGGGCTGGACATGACGCCAGAGATGGTCCAGCGGGCGCGAGGGCTGGCTGCCGAGGCCGGCCTGTGCCAGGTGGAGTTTCGGTTGGGACAGGCCGAGGAGATGCCGGTGGACGATGGCGAGGTGGACATCGTGCTTTCGAACTGCGTCATCAACCTCTGCGAAGACAAGGGCAAGGTATTCGAGGA
>JAAYZY010000627.1 GCA_012514615.1 Chloroflexota bacterium
AGTAGGGATCGAAGACCGCCACCGCCTCCACCGCGCCGCCGAACGCCTTGGCCAGCGCCACAGCCTGCTTCACCGCGTGGTAGGCCGTGGCGCTGCCGTCCACGCCCACCACCACGGGCCCCTGAGGCGGCAGGACGCTGTGGCGGGCCACCAAGACGTGGCCGCCGAAATGCCGCGCCACCCGCCCGGCCACGCCGCCCACGGCGCTGGAGGCCACCTGCCCCAACCCCAGCGCGCCCAGGGCGATGAGGTCGTGGCGGCCCCGCTCAGCGGCCCGCAGGATCTCCACGTAGTTGCGCCCTTCCGGCGTGCTGGTGCTGAAGGTCAGCCCCAGACCGACGGCGCGGGAGCGAAAACCCTCCAGGTAAGCATCGGAAATCAGCTTCAGGCCGCCGCCAATGATCAGGTCGTGGGTGTCACGCAAGCGATTCAGCTCATCTGGCGCTTGGTAGCGTAATGGCAGGCCCGGCTCCATCTCCTGGAACCGTTCGCCGTGGAGCTGGGCGGCGTAGACATGGATCCCTTCTATCGGCGCCTGGAACCGTTCGGCCAGGGCCAACCCCCACTCACAGGCGGCGGCAGATGGACGCGAGCCATCCAAGGGCAGTAGGATGGAGCGGATCATCGTGACTCCTCCCTGCGCAGCTTCAGGCTCTTGTCTTTCACCTCGGTCACCCAGAAGAGGTAAGCCCAGGGGTAGTCGGGCTGCTGGAAGTGGAAAGGATCATGCTCGAAAAGGCCCCGCACAGCCCGCAGGAACCGAAAGCGGGGATCACCATGGGCGACAAACTGCACCAGCCCGTTGAACTGAAAGCTGAGGTAGTGCGGCCCCGGCCCCACGTAGAGCAGGCTGGCCGCAGGGCAAGCCTGCAGGTTGCGGAAGGTGCCGGTCTCGAAGATCTCCAGCCCGCCGAGACAGCGCCGGTCGATCCCTTCTGGGGAATCATAGAAGCGGCGGGCAGCCGCCAGGCGCTGGCGCCTCCCTTGCCCCCAAGGAAGGTGAGCAGTCTCTTGCGCGGCCTGCTCCATGGCTGCGGTCACCGTCTCTAGGTGCGCCGGGCGAGGCAGCAAACCCATGCCCTTGGCCACCAGATTGACCGGGTGGAGCGTCTCGGGGCTGAGGGTGGCCAGCGTGGGCAGGTGAGGCGCAAACCCCGGACCAGCCGATTCCCCCTGCTCCAACCGCTGGAAGAGGCTCAGGCGGGAGCGGGTCTGCCACTCCAGAAAGGCGACGGGCAGCTCGGCCAGGGGCAGACGCTGCCACTCGCGCCCCCCGCGGGAGACGGCCAGTTGGCCGTCGGTCAGAACGAAGCGAAACGGCGATGCGTCCATGGCTCAACTCCCATCGTCTGCGCATTGCGGGGTCGCCCCCCGCCGGGCCCATTATACCACAGGGGGCGGGATGGGGCGCTGAGCTTGGCAGCATTGTTGTATGGCAGGGGCAAGTTTGACAACTCTCTGGCTTCGTGCTACACTCGGGGGCGTAAGGCGAAGGTAGTGCAGTTTCGTGGTCGGATTCACAGCGCTCGAGCTGGAATCGCTCGGGCGCTTTTTGTGCCCAAACGAACTCGGCTGGCCTCCGCCTGCAGAACATCGTGGGAAAGGAGGGTAAGCTGTGGAAGAGCGCGCAATGGGCGTGGTCAAGTGGTTCAACCGCACCAAAGGCTATGGCTTCATCCAGCGTGATGGCGGGCCAGATGTCTTCGTGCACTACTCGGCCATCCGTGGCGATGGCTTTCGCAACCTCGAAGAGGGCGACCAGGTAGAGTTTGCGATCCAGTCTGGTCCCAAAGGCCTTCAGGCTGCGGACGTCGTTGTAGTCAACGAATAACCTTCACATCGCTAACGCTGAGCGGGCCTGGGGTTGCCACCACTGGCCCGCTCTTTTGTTGCGGCCAGTCTGCGCCCTACCACGACCAGGGCCGAGTGTTGGAGTAGACCCAGCCGGCCAGGTGCACCAGCGACGTGGGGATGACGATCCAGGCCGTCTGGCGCAGGGCCTCGCCCTCCCCCAGACGGCGGGTCACCGCCGTGGCCGCCCACAGGGTGAGGGGCAGCGCTGCCGGGGCGAAGAGGTCCCAGTCTCGGCGGCCGCCGTAGTCCGGGTTCCAGACCAAGGTCAGTGTCAGGTAGCACAGCCCGGCCACCATGAAGAAGCGTTCCTGGGCATCGGCGCGGCCCCGCCGCAGGAAGAGCGCCACCAGCACCAGCATGGCTAAGGCAAACGGCCCCGTCAAGAGCTGCTGATTGAGGACATCCAGCAGGTGCGGCCAGGAGAACATGGTGTAGCGCTCCCAGCGCGTCTGCGTCTCCCACAGGGGCACAAACCAGCGTCGGTCGCCGCCGCCGGGGAAATCGTGCCCCAGCAGCGCCGCCAGCCCATGCCCGCCGCTTTCCATGAGCGCAAGCACGCCAGCCCCCACCAGCAGGGGCGGCAGGGCCAGCTCCAACAGGCTGCGGCCCCCGCTGGAACCTCGCCAGCGACAGGCCAGCAAGCACAGAGCCGCCGGCCAGAGAACCAAGGTGGAGGGGTGGAAGGCGTTGGTGAGGGCCAACGCCAGGCTGGCCGCCCACAGCGGGGCGCGCCCATTCAGCACGCCGACGCCCAGCCAGAGGAAGAGCAGGATCCCCACGGGGATGAGGGTGTAGTTCTCCACGTAGCCGAAGAAGAGCTGCATCATGCCCAGCGAGGCGACGGCGCCGAAGATGAAGCGCTGCTCCAAGCCGCTGGGGGCCAGGTCTTGCACCACACGGCCCAGCACCACCAAGAACGTCACCCCTGCCGCCACGCTCACCACCTGGTAGAGCTGCATCACCTCCCAGCCCCACCAGGCGTTGGTCAGGGCCCACAGCTTGGCGTGGAGGAAGAGGTCGAAGGGGGCTTGCCAGGTGTAGGTCAGGCGCACCTCGGGGTGGGGGATGGCCTGGGTGAGGATGTAGGCGTCTCCCCAACGGGTGTGCACCAGTCGCCCCCACCAGAACAGCAGCCCAGCCAGGCCTGCCAGCAGCGGGTAGCCCCAGCGGCAGCCCAGGCCAGCCAGGCCCACCGCCCGCGCCCCGCGGCCCCACCAGCGCTCCATGCGCCGGGAGGCCTCCGACCAAAGGCAAAGGGCGGCCAGCCCAACGCCCGTCGCGCCCACCACCGGGGGCAGCATGCTGTAGGGCCAGATGCCCCACGCCTGGTCCTCCGGAAGCAGATCAGCCCCCAGGTGCAGCCCCAAGAACAGCAGCGCAAACAGGCGCAGAACCCTCACGAAATGGTTCACAGCGCGGTGGGTGGTTCCTTCCGGTCGGGTTGGGGCGCAAAGCGAGGGCAGAGGCCCAAGCCGCCTGCCCTCACCCTGGACATCCGTTGGCTCGTCGTCGCAACGCCTGGATTCCTCCCCAGGCACGGCCCTAAGCTTCCACCCCAGGGCGGATATCCTTCTCTTTGATATGTACCTGCCGCAGCAGCTCTTCTTTGGTCTTCTCAGCAGCCACCTTGCCTTCTTCCACCGCTTCCTTCAGGCGGCTGGTTTGAGTCTCCAGTGCGCTCTTGCTCTTGTCTTGCAGATCGGAGGCCACCTTCTTGGCCTCCGACGAAAGCTCGTCTGCCCGCTCCTTCAGTTCGATGCTGCGCTCCCGAAGCATGGTGCGCGTCTCTTCGCCGGGCTGCGGAGCCAAAAGCAACGCCACCGCCGCACCTACCAGG
>JAAYZY010000628.1 GCA_012514615.1 Chloroflexota bacterium
CCCCTGGATGGCGCGGCCCTCCCAGCTCCAGCCCATGGTCGTCAGCCGGGCGATATCTGGGTAGCTGGCTGCGATGGCCTCCAGCGCGGCGACTGTCTCGGCGTAGTCGTGGTAGTCGCTGTCGGCCGGGGGGAAGTCCTGAGGCTGGACCTCCCATTCCACCACGAAGCCCTCTTGCCGAAGCCTAGAGACCTGCCCCTCATCCAGCAAGGCCCAGGCCAGGCCGCTCTCCAGGTCCACCCCTTCCATGGCCACGCCCAGGTGCACCAGTTGGCGTCGCTGCTCCCAGGTCGGGGCGGCGATGCGCGCCGGTCGGCGGCTCGGCCGCGGCTGAGCCGCCCAGGCCGTGGCCGCCCGCAGGGCCAGAAGGGTCAACAGCGCCAGGAAAATCAGTAGGGGGAGTCGGCGCTCTGTTCGCTGCTGGCTCACGTGCATCCTCCATCGGCCGCGATGCCCTAAGCCAGAGCGGCCTGGGGAGCAAGGTTGCCGGCATTGTGCCACCGGCCCAGAGGCTTGTCAAGGGCCTTTGGCTGCGGCGTGACAGGATGCCTGGCTTGTGGTACACTAGGCTCCGGGGATGGGCGAGGCTCTCTGCCTCGCGGTGGGCCTGGACGCAGGAGGACGGGCGGATGCTCACGCGGTGGCTGTCTGTGGTGGTGGCGGTCTGGCTGGGGGTGGGCCTGGCGGCCTGCGCCCCTGCGCCTGACCCTACCCCAGCCCCGCCGAGGCCATCCGCCACCTTCACTCCGCCTCCTCCCCCGAGCCCGACGCCGCGCCCTACGGCCACGGCCACCGCCTGGCCCACGCCGCTGCCCACATCTACGCCTTCCGCCACGCCCACGGAGGCGGCGTCGGCAGCGACCATGGACACGCCCACGCCCACCGCCACGTCGCTGCCTCCGACGGCAACACCCACCTGGACGCCCACGCCTACGGCGACGTGGCCCACGCCCACGCCGCTGCCCACGGCCACCCCCGCGCCCAGCGCCCCGAACGGGCGGCTGGTGTGGGCCGCCAAGCTGTGCCTGGACTGCCACGGGGCCAGGGCGGAGGGTGGCAGCGGGCCGCGGCTGGCCGACGCTGGCCTCAGCCTGGATCATCTGCTGGGCCGGGTGCGCCAGGGGGCCGGGGAGATGCCAGCCTTCTCGCCAGCGGAGGTCAGCGACGGCGAGGCGGCGGAGATCCATGCCTGGTTGGGGAGCTTGGCCGCGCCAACCCCCACGCCACTCCCCACGCCGGCCTTCCCCACCGAAGCGCTGCTGGCCATGTGGGGGCATGTGCAGGAGATGGCCGAGCAGACTGCCTGGGCCTGTGACCTTCCGGAGCGGCTGGCCGTTGATGACGAAGAGCGCCTGCAGGTGCTGCGAGAGCACCTGGTAGCGGCACAGGCAGCGGGGCAAGCCGCCCGAGAGCAGGCTGCCCTGGCGCTGCAAGAGGTGAGCGGCGACAGGCTGGCAGCATTGATCGGCGAGACTGTGGCCCAGGTGGAGGCGGCTGGGGCGCTGGTGGAGCAGGCGCTAGCCCAGGAAGCGTGGGCGGAGGCTCGGGCAGGGGCGGCGGAAGCGGTCCTACGGACGCCGGCGGCCCTTTCGCTGTCCACCGAGGCCGTGAGGGCGGCAGGGCTGGCTGGCGCCGTGCGGGTGCGGGTGCGCGACAGGTCTGGGGCCGTGCTGCAAGGGGCGCTGGTGGTGGTGTCGGGCGGGCGTGAACTGCTGGCGGCGCAGACCGATGCCGCCGGCCGAGCCACCTTGCACCAGGTGGCCGCAGTGCCGGCGCTGACGGTGCGGGTCTACGTCCCAGGGATGGTCTCTCACGAGCTGGTGGTGGGCCTGGCCCCCGGGGCGGCGGCCGATTGCTCGTTCACGCTGCCAGAGCCGGCGGTGGCTGGGCAGGCGCCGACGCTGGCGGATGCGCGCGCCGAGGTCAGGGAGACGGTGGTTGCCCTGAGCGTCTCGGCCAGCGACCCACAGGGGCTGGGCAACCTCGTTGAGGTCCTCGCCGTCAGCGCCGAGCTGGGGGTTGCGTACCCGCTGCAGGCGGCCGACGGCGACCGCTACGCGGTCGAAGCGCCTTGGTCGACGAAGCCGGCCGGGGCCTACACCTGGCGATTCTTGGCCAGGGACGCCCAGGGACACACGAGCGACTTCGCAGCGGTGCGCTACGCCGTGCCGTGAGCGGGGGCCAAGACCGGACTGGGGGCGAGGGGGTAGATGGCACTACGGGTGCAGGTAGGATGGCTGGCGGCAGTGTGTGCGCTGTTGGCTGTGGGGATGTGGCCGGCAGCCGTCGAGGAGACCGCAGGGGTCCTCACGGCCTACGGAACAGAGCGGGCGCCCCAGGTGGATGGGCTGGTGGAGCCGCTGTGGCGGGCTGCCGCGCCGCTTTCGGCCCCGCTGGCCTGGCAGACCGAGGGGGCCGCGCCGGCCGGGGCGATGGAGCTGCGGGCCCTCTACACCCCTGAGCGGGTCTACTTCCTGGCGCGCTGGCCTGGGCAGGGCCCATGGGGCCGGGCGGCTGACGCCTACAACAAGCTCACGGTACATTGGCGCATGGCTCCGCTGGAGGAGGCAGGGCAGCAGATGGCCTGCACGGTGGCCTGCCACGTTGCCCAGGCCGACGGCCGAGGGCAGTTCGTGCGCGTGACGACACAGACAGCGCCCCAGGGGCCCGACCGAGCGTTGGAGGCCGCCGGCGGGTGGTGGGCTGGCACCTGGACGCTGGAGTGGTCTCGCCCCTTGGTGAGCGGCAGTCCGTACGATGTACAGTTCGGTGATCTGGAGCAGGGTTATCCGTTCCTGCTCAAAGCCCACGAGGGTGTGGACGGGTGGGCCGACCGCATATCGCCCCTCTACGAACTTCGGTTCGGACCGTAGCCCTGGGGGGCGCGAGGAGGAGCTGATGGAACAGTTCCCGGTAGGGGCCCAGGCCCCCGACTTCACCTTGACCGACACAGCCGGCCAAGCCGTGCGCCTGAGCGACTACCACGATCGCCAGCACGTGGTGTTGGTCTTCACCCGCGGCTTCACTTGACCCTACTGCCGCCGGCACCTGGCGCAGTTGCGCCACGATTACCCAGAGTTCACTGCCCGACAGGCCGAGGTGTTGGCCATCGGTCCCGAAGGCCCGCGGGCATTCGCTCGCTTCTGGGCCGAGAATGAGATGCCGTTCCCTGGGCTGGCCGACCCCAAGCACACGGTGGCGGACCTCTACGGGCAGCAGGTCATGCTGCTGAAGCTGGGCCGCATGCCCGCTGTTCTGGTGGTGGACCGCCAAGGGCAGATCCGTTTCGGGCAGTTCGGCCAGGCCATGAGCGACATCCCGCCCAACGCCGACGTGCTGGCCCTGCTGGGCCGTCTCAGCGGGGAAGGCTAGAAGCGTACCACCCCTTCGGCCACCGGCGCCACCTGGCCGCCGACGCGCACCGCCCGCACCCCGTGCTGGTCGTGGTCCACCTCGATGTGCAGGCGGCTGGGCCGGCCCATCTCCAGGCCCTGCTCGCTCTCGATGGAAGTGGTGGGTGGGGTCAGGAGGACAGCCCCATAGCGCACCAGGTAGGCGCCCAAGGCGCCGTTGGCGCTGCCGGTGGCTGGGTCTTCGGGCACACCCAACTGTGGGGCGAACATGCGCACGTGCACCGCAACCTCGGGGGCCACCGTCTGTCGGCAGAAGACCACCACGCAGTCGGTGCCCAGCGGCTCGCAGACCCGGCTCAGGGCATCCAGGTTCAGGCGGGCCAGCGCCTGGACTTGGGTCAGGGTTCGCAGGGGCACTATCATCTGGGGCAAGCCAGTGGAGACGATCTGCACCGGCAGGCCGGTCTCGGTGATGGCCTGCGGAGGAACGCCCAGGCCCGCTGCCAGCCCAGCGATGTCGTCCACCAGGCCCAAGAACTGGGGCCGCGCCTGGGTCATCACCACCTGCTGCACGCGGCCGGCCTCCACGTGCAGGTCGGCTGGCAGCACGCCAACCCCCAACTCAAAGCGCACCACCGTGCGCGGTTCCTGCAGGGCTACGCGCCCCAGGTGGGCCAGCACCCAATGGGTACCTACCACCGGGTGGCCGGCGAACGGGAGCTCTTCGCCGGGGGTGAAGATGCGCACCCGGAAGTCGGCTTCAGGGCTGCGAGGCGGCAGCACGAAGGCGGTCTCCGAGAGGTTCATCTCCTGCGCCAGGGCCTGCATCTCCTCGTCGCTGAGGCCCTGGGCATCGGGGAAGACTGCCAAGGGGTTGCCGCCGAAAGGGCGGTCGGTGAACACGTCTACCTGAATGAAGCGATACTCCTTCATGGTCAGCCTCGCTGGTGTGGTGTGGGGTATTTGCCTTCCTGCCAGGTATGGGGGCCGGCCATGCTGGTAATGGGCGGGTAGGCGCGGCGCACAGCCCAGAAGAGGGGGATGCCCACGAACCCGCCGGCCAGGTTCTGGATGAAGTTGCCCGGCGCTTCCACCGCGGCAGGCCCGGCGCCGTAGAGGATGCTGCCCACCAGGAAGTAGCCGGCCACCATCACCACTGCGCCCACGGCCCAACCGATCAGGATCCACGACAACGAGGGGAAGGCGCGGCGGCTCAGCCAGCCGGCCAAGAAGCCCTGCAGGCCGTGGATGAGGAAGGAGAACAGGGTCCACTGGGGGTAGCCGCCGATGGCGTCAGCCAGGCCGGTGCCGATGCCGCCAGCCAGCAGCCCTACCCACGGCCCAAAGGTGAAGGCCGCGAAGTAGATGGCCACGTCGGCGAAGTTGATGTACCCGCGAGTGGGAGCCATAGGCACCCTAACCGTCAGGGTGAAGACGGTGACCAACGCCGTCATCACACTGAGGATCGCCACTGTTCGAGCATCGAATCGTTTCACTGTTTACTCCTTGGAGCGAAGAATAGATGGGTACGCCCTGGCCCTGCAAGGGCCGGCGGCATTGCCCACGGCGCTACACCACCGCGCTGGCGGCAGAGTCGGCCGCGTTGGCGCTGGCCTGGCCCTGCACCAGCTTTGCCAGGGCTCGGCCCATGACCTCCGTGCCCTGGGCGATCTGCGCCTCCGTGCGGGCGCTGAAGTTCAGGCGGCAACCGTTGCGCGGCCCGGAAGATGGGTACAGGATGCTCCCCGGCAAGAAGACCACGCCCTGGGCGCCGGTCTCGGTCAACAGCCGGTGGGCGCTCAGCAGTTCCGGCAGCTCCAACCAAAGGAAGAGGCCGCCCTGCGGCGGCGCCCAGCAAGCCCCGTCGGGCAGGTGCGCCTGCAATCCCGCGTCCATGGCGGCGCAGCGGCGGCCGTAGACGGACCTAGCCGCGGCGATCCCTTCCGCCAGCCAGCCGCGGCGGGCGAACTCCACTACCAGGTACTGCCCAGCCGAGTTGGCCTGCAGGTCCACCACGCGCTTGAGCAAGATGGCCATCTCCACCACCGGCCGCGGTCCGGTGAACCAGCCGATGCGCAGCCCCGGCGCCAGGCTCTTGGAGAAGGTGCTCAGGTAGATGACGTGGCCGCAAGGGTCTAACGCTTTGATGGGTGTGGGCGGCGGCCCCTGGAACGGCAGGTCACCGAAGGGGTCATCTTCGATAATGGGGACTCCGTAGCGCTGGGAGAGCTCCAGCAGTTTGGCGCGGCGGTTGGGGCTAAGGGTGACCCCGGTGGGGTTCTGGTAGTTGGGGATGGTGTAGATCAGGCGGGGGCGATAACGGGTCAAGGTCTGCTCCACGCTGTCCACGTCCATGCCTTGGGCATCCACCGGGATGCCGATGACCCGCAGCCCCTGGGCCTGGAACGTCTGCAGCGCCCCGTAGTAGGTGGGCGCTTCGGCCACGACCGTGTCGCCGGGCTCGGTGAGGAGGCGGACCAGGATATCCAGCCCTTGCTGCGAGCCGCTCACCACCACCACATTGTCCCGGTTGGCCACAATGCCCCGCTGGGCCATGCGCTCCACGATGAGATCTCGCAGGGGGGCGATCCCTTGGATGGGGCTGCTGGCCAGTGCCTCTACCCCCACCTGCTGCAGCACCGCCGCCCAGGCCTCGTGGAAGCGGGCCCGGGGCGTCAGCGTGGGGTCCGGCGTGCCGGTGGCGAACGAGAGCACGCCCGGCTGGGCGCTCAGGTCGCGCAAGGCGCTCATCTCAGCCGAGGCGGGGCCCCGCAAGCGTTGGGCCAGGCTGCTGAAGTGCACCGGCCAGGCGATGGGCTGCACTGTCTCGCCCAGCGCCGCGGCTGGTCCCAACACGGTGGTGCCACGGCCGCGGTGCGCCTCCACAAGGCCTTCTGCGGTCAGCTCGTCGTAGGCGCTGACCACCGTGGTGCGGGAGACGCCCAAGCGGCGGGCCAACTCCCGTTCTGGGGGCAGCCGCGTCCCAGGGGAGATCTCGCCCTGCAGAATCTGTTCTCGTAGGTGGTTGCGTATCTGCATGTAGGCGGGTAGGCTGCTCCGGCGGTCCAACAGAAGCTCCACAGCGCTCTCCTTTTGGCCACATCCAAGGAGAGTATAACACCGGGAAGACTGTCTGTAAAGGGCCAAATGGACTGATTTTGGTCAGTCCAACTTGGTTTGTGGACTGGTCGGTAGCCGCGAGCCGGTCAGCCGTCCGACGCGGGGTACCAGATCTGCACCTGCTGGAAGCGGCTGACGAAGACCATCTGCAGTACGTCCAGGCGGAAGAGGGCGGAGGATGGGGCAGCGAGGAGCGCTTCCAGGTAGGGGTGGTGGGCCAGCAGCAGCCGAGCCCACACGTTGTAGGCTGGCCCGGGGGCAAGCTGGGTGGTTCGGCCGGTGGCTGTCAGCGCCGAGATGGCCATGAGGTCGCCGGGATGCTGGCTGCGGTCGTCAACGACAAGGGCCGCCTGTGGCGAACGGCTCAGCAGGCGGTACTTGCGCGAGTCGCTGGGGGTGGCGAAAACGGCGGTGGTCAGGTCCTCGCTCAGCGCGTAGCAGACCAAGGACCCGTAGGGCTGGCCCTGGCCCTGCGTGCAGAGCACAGCGAACGGTTGGCTGTGGACCAGGCGGTGGATCTGGGCTGCCAGGGCGAAATCGGCAGGGGCGCGCTGCACGGTGGATGGCGCTTCAACGGCGGGGCGGTCGGTGTCCATCTCAGTCTGCCGCTGCATCGGGGGCGGTCTGGGCCTGCACGATGCGCACGGCCTCGTCCAGCGAGCGACGCTCGGCCAGCACCAGCAGGCGGTCGCCGGCCTCGATGGTCGTCCCGCCGTAGGGGATGATGTACTCGCCGCTGCGGTTCAGCAGGACGATGAGGACGTCGTTGGGGAATGCCAGGTCCACGATCGGCCGCCCGGCGGCGGCCGAGCCGTTATCTACCAACAGCTCCACTAGTTCGCCCCGGGTCCATGCCGCCGGGTCGAACTCGATGGGATAGTTGGTCTGGAGCGACAGGGGCGCGTCCACCTTCAGCCAGCGGGCCACCAGGGGGATGGAGGTGCCTTGGCAGACCACAGAGACCAAGACCACGAAGAAGACCAGGTGGAAGATCGTGTCGGCCGCCGGGACGCTGGCCATGAAGGGGAAGGTGGCCAGGACGATGGGGGCCGCGCCGCGCAGGCCCACCCACGAAACGAAGATTCGCTCGCGCATGGAGAGGGGGCTCCGCGCCAGGGTCAGCAACACGCTCACGGGGCGGGCCACCAGCATCAAGAAGGCCGACACCAGCAGGCCCGCACCGGTGACCGGCAGGAGGCGTGAGGGGAAAGCCTGCAGGCCCAGGGTCAGGAACATGGTGATCTGCATTAGCCAAGCCTGACCGTCGTGGAAGCGACGCAGGGTGCGCTTGTGGACGAAATTGGCGTTCCCGAGAGTCAGGCCGGCCACATACGTGGCCAGGAAGCCGTTGCCGCCCAGCAGATTTGCGGCGGCGTAGGTCAGGATGACCAGGGCGGTGGTCAGCACGGGGTAGAGCCCCTCGTATTCCAGGCGCAGGCGGTTGATGAGCAGGGCGCTGCCCCGCCCGCTGAGGAAGCCCAACACCGCGCCCAGGGCCATCTGCTGGAAGAATTGGCCCACCAGGGTCAATGGGTCGGTGGAGGGGGCAGCGATGAAGCTGAGGACGCTCACCGTCAACAAGACGGCCATGGGGTCGTTGCTGCCGGACTCCAGTTCCAGGAGCGGCTTCAAGCCCCCCTGCAGGCTGAGGTTCTTTGAGCGCATGATGGAAAAGACCGCCGCGGCGTCGGTGGAGGAGACAATGGCCCCCAACAGCAGGCCTTCTACCCAGCTAACGCCCGCAACGAAATGGGTGAAGGCCCCCAGCAGCAACGCGGTGAGCAGCACGCCTACCGTGGCCAGGCCCACGCCCATCGAGAGCACCGGTCGCGTGCTGACCCAGTTGGTGTCCAGGCCGCCGGCGAAGAGGATGAACGCCAGGGCGACGACCCCCACCGACTGCGCCAGCCAAGGATTGTCGAAGGAGATGCCCCCAGGCCCTTCAGAACCGGCCAGCATGCCGATGCCCAAGAAGAGCAGCAAGGCCGGTACGCCCATCCTGAACGACAGCTTGCTGGCCAAGATGCTGAGGAGGACGAGGATGGCAAACCCTAGCAGGATGGTTTCCAGTTGGACCATGGGCGATCACCTCCTTCCGAGATGCCGCGCGCCAGGCCGAAGGCCCGGCGGCGCAGGTTCGAAGCGCTACAACAGCAAGATGGCCACAAACACCGCCTCTGCGGCCAGGCTGATGATGTTGGATTGCACCACGGACTTGTCGATGAACATGCTGGCGGCCCGGGCCAGCCCGATGGCCAGGTAGGTGATGCCCAGCATCTGGTAGGCGGCCGTCGTGTTCAGCAGCAGCGGCGCCAGGCCCAGGCCGATGAACGTCCCGCCCAACACGGCGCGGATCTCGGTGATGCCGCGGGGGTTGTCTACCGTGAGACCGGTAAAGCCCCGCACAGCCCGCGGCCGCAGCAGGGAGGCCAGGCCCGTGGCGATGGTGGCCAGGGCCACTACGATCTGCAGAATCTGGAGCAGAGTCATGGGAGTCCTCCTGAGCGGTCAGCTTGGGCGCCGACGCCGCCTCGCCGCGCTTGCCTCAGCACGGGGCAAACAGGTAGTGGGAGACCAGGTACTCCTGCCCGCGCCAGGCCTCTTCGCAGGCCAAGAAGAAGGGGCGCCAGTGAATCAGCCGCCGGGGGGCCTGCTCAGGGCCGTAGGCCTCGGTGAGGATGCGGCGTACCTCGTAGAGGTTCGCATCCAGCCGGCGCAGCTACGCCCGCAACGTGCGGGCGTAGTGTGTGTCGTCCAGGCGCCCGTGATCCACCCGGCGCACACCGTCTTGGAAGTGCAGCAGTAGGTCGTTGGAGGGCATGGCGCCGCCAGCGAAAAACGTCTGGGCCCTCCACAAGGACAGCGAGCCCCAGCCGCAGCCCAGGTCCAGGATCTCCTGACCGTCGGCCAGGTCGGCCCTGTGGCCGGTCAGGGCCAGCATGGCCTCCTCTGCCTCCGCCAGCGTCTCCACGCCGGCCGGCCAAGGGCAGCAGCTATACTTGAGCCTTGGACCCAGCACCGTCTGGGAGAACCGGGCCGGCGCCTCGTAGTGCTGCTGGTTGGGGCCGTCCGTGGGGATGGCGATGGGGCTGCTGCGGAACCGCTCCGGCAACGCCCGACGCCGGAGGGAGCGCTTCTCCAGGGTGGTCC
>JAAYZY010000629.1 GCA_012514615.1 Chloroflexota bacterium
CGACAAGGGGTGGCCGCGGGAAGGCGGCATCCGGCAACACGCCTTCTTGGCCCCCAACTACCACATGACGGAGATGCAGGCCGCTGTGGGCATCGCCCAGCTGCGCAAGCTGCCGGCGATGGTACAGGCGCGCCGGGAGCGGGCCCAGGAGCTCACCCGGCTGCTGAGCGACCTGCCCGGCCTCACCCTGCCGCCAGACGGGCCAGAGGCGCACCACACCTACTGGCAGTACCCTTTGCGGGTGGACCTCTCTCGTTTCGGCGCGTCGCTGGCCCAGATGGGGCAGGCGATCCACGCTGAGGGGATCCCGGTCAACGTGGGCTACCTGGACATGCCCATGTACCAGTACGAAACGTTGACCCAGGTGTCCGGCCGCGGCGGCCGAGCCCTGCCGCAGCGCTATGGCCCCGGCCTGTGCCCCCAGGCGGAGGAGGTGCTGGCGAGCCTCTACGTCATCCCCTGGAACGAGCGCTACACTCTGCAAATGGTGGCCGACATGGCCGCCGGCCTGCGCAAGGTCTTCTGCCACTACTCCCTCTCGTGACGGCCTGGAGCGGCGAGCCCACCCCGAAGCAAGGAGGAACGGTCCATGCGCACCTGCATCTTCACCGCCATCTTCAAGGAGCAGCCGCTGGAGTTCGCCGCCTCTGAGGCGGCGCGCATCGGCTACGAAGCTCTGGAACTGCGGGCGCTTTCGCACCTGCCGCTGGATTCCAGCCCGGCGCGGGTGCGCGAGGTGCGGCGCATCATCCAGGGGCACGGCCTGGATGTGGTTGGCATCTACGCCCGCGGCGGCAGCTACGCCAACCTCTCCGACGCTGCTTGCCAGGAGCAGTTGGACCATCTCAAGCGCTACGTGGAGATGGGCGCAGAACTGGGTGCTGGCTTTGTGGTGGATTGGCCGGGCGGGCCCCCGCCGGCTCAAGCCCAGGCTACCGATTGGGCGCGGGCGGCCCATTGGCTGGGGTTGGCGGCCGATGGAGCGGCGGCTGCCGGCCTGCGGATCGCCCTGGAGCTGCACTTCGGCGGCCTGGTGGAGACGGCTGACGACGGCCTGAAGATGCTGGACCTCATCGGGCGAGACAACGTGGGTCTGATCTACGACGCCGGGAACCTGCACCTGACTCCCGCGCCCTACGGGCCCGAGGTGATCCGCCGCTTGGGCTCGCGCATCATCCACTTCCACGTGAAAGATGAAGCGCTGCGCGGCGAGCCAGGCGACCCCAGCCGGGGGGAGATGTTCGGGCGGGTGTTCTGGCATCGCTTCTTGGGCGAAGGCGAGGTGGACCACCAGCCGCTCTTCCGGGCTATGCAGGGGATCGGCTACCAGGGCTACCTCTCGGTGGAGTGCCACGCCGCGGGGCCCAGCCCCAGCTACGTGGCCGAGAAGGAACTGGCGGCCGTGAAGCGCATGCTCTCGAGGCTGGCCGTTTAGATGGATAGGTGGGCGTGAAGCGTTGAGCCGCAAGGCTGCCGACGCCACTGAGGAGGAGACCATGCTGCGAACGGGATTCTTGGGTTGCGGGACCATGGGGCGGCTGCGCGCCGCGGCTGCCGTGGAGTCGGGGCTGTGCCAGGTGGTGGGCGTCTGCGACTCCAGCCCTCAGGCTGCGGCCCAGTTGGCGGCGCAGGTGGGCGCGCCAGCCTTGGATTGGGACAGCCTTCGCGGGGCGGAGTTGGACCTGCTGTGGGTCTGCACCCCGACGGCCGCCCACGTTGGGGCCATCGCCCAGGCGGCCGGCCAGGTAGGGGCCGTCTTCTGTGAGGCGCCTCTGGCCTCCAGCGCCGCCGGGGGCCAAGCAGCCGCGGCAGCCTGCCAGCGGGCCGACACGCTGCTGTTGGTGGGCGCCTACCGGGCTCTGCCGGGCTTTCGCAACTTGCGGCAGGCCTGCGCTAGCGGCGAGGTGGGCCAGGCGCAGATGTTCCGCCTGCGCTTGTGCGATGGTTGGCCGCCCGAGAAGCCTGGCAGGCCCTCAATGTGCAGTGAGCTGGCAGCCCCGACGTTGGAGTACGTGGCTTGGCTGCTGGGCGATCTGGAGCGGGTCTACGCCCAAGCCAGCCGGGACGCCGGCGTGGTGTTGGCCACAGCCCGCTGCCACAGCGGAAAGCTGGCTCACCTGGAATGGAACAGCGCCCAACCAGCCGGCTCGCGGCCCTATGCCTCCCTGGAAGTGGCAGGCGATGCCGGCGTGCTGGCGCTGGATAGCCGGCGCGACGCGGCTCTGGACCTGATGGTGCAACGAGGAAACCCTGGGCTGCATGCTCCCTTCGCCGAGCCGGCGGCCTACTCCCAGAACCCTTGGCTGCAGGAAGCCCAGGCGGCGGCCCGCGCTCTGCAGGGGCAGACCACCCCGCTCTTGCCGGCCGTGGACGAGGTTCTGCAGAGCCTACGCGCCGCCGATGCCCTGCAGCGCTCGCTGGTCGAGGGGACGCCGCAGGGGGTCGCGGCTCCAGATCTGGCCGAGGAGAGGGACTGAGCCATGTTGAAGCTAGGAATCATCGGATACGATCATCCCCATGCCTACCGGGTGCACAAGTGGGGCCTGCAGTTGGTGCCAGAGCAGGTGCAGGTGGTGGCCATTGCCGACCCGGACCTGGAGAAGACCCGCGCCGACCTGCAGGCGTTTGGGGCGCGCCACTTCAG
>JAAYZY010000630.1 GCA_012514615.1 Chloroflexota bacterium
CGCCAACGGTACGATGAACAGCTCCTTCAAGCCCGCCAAGAGCCGCCGTTTGCCCTGAAGGTGCGGCCCAGCCGCACCACCCTGCCCTGCAGCCACGAGCCGCAGATGCTCTACGTCTACGTGGGTATCGAGAAGGCGGCGGGAGCCCCCACCGGCGGCTCGCTGAACCTCTGCCTGGTGCTGGATCGCAGCACCTCCATGCAGGGAGCGCGCCTGCAGCACGCCATCACCGCCGCCGCCGGCGTTCTGAGCCAGTTGCGCCCGCAAGACACCGTCTCGGTGGTGGCGTTCGGCGACCGCGCCGAGGTGTTGCTGCCCCCGCAGAGCGGAGGCGTCAATTCGGCAGCCCTGGCCCGCCTGCGCAGTACCGTTGCCGGAGGCGGCACAGAGATGGCCCAGGGCTTGGCCAAGGGGCTGAGCCTGGTACACAGCAGCGCCCGGAGCGATGCCGCCAAGCAGATCCTCCTCCTTACCGACGGGCACACCTACGGCGACGAGGAGCGCTGTCTGCAGTTGGCCAACGAGGCGCGCCGCTCCCGCGTTGCCGTTTCCGCCTTCGGCTTGGGGGTGGATTGGAACGAAGCGTTGCTGGACAGCTTGGCCTCACGCACCGGCGGGCGGGCCTTCTACATCCGCTCGCCGGAGCGGATCGCTGAGTCGTTCGCCATCCACTTGAGTCAATTGGCCTCGCTGGTCTGTTCCGACCTGGAGCTGGCCTGCTGGCTGGAGCCCAATGACACGCTGGCCGAGGCCTTCCTGGTCAGCCCCCAGCTGTTCCGCTTGCCGGTGCGGGGCGGTCAGCCCTTGCCCCTGGGCAGCGTGAGTACCCAGGCAGTCACGGCCGTGCTGCTGGAGATTTGCCTCGCTTCCAAGGTCTGCGGGCAGCAGCGCATCGGCACGCTGCAAGCCAAGAGCAACCCCGCGAGCGCCGGCGTCGGCGCTCGCCCCGGCGCCATGGCGGTGCAGCGGGTACCGCTGCGCGCCGCCTTTCAGCAGCCGCCGGTGCCCGAGCAGGCGGCGCCGGACGAGGTGCAAGAGGCTGCCCAACGGGCCACACTCTGCAAGCTGGAAGAGCGCGTCCTGAAGCACCTGGATCGCGGCGCGCACCGCGAGGCGTCGCGGATGCTGCAATCGCTCTCCGCTCAGATGGCCGACCTCGGCCAGGGCGACCTGGCGCAGACCAGCGCGCTGGAAGCTCAGCGCGTCGCTCAAGAGGGTCGCATGTCGCCAGAAGGCCGCAAGCTGCTGCACTACGGCACCCGCACGCTGCTGGGGCCACACGGAGGGAAGTAGATCGTGTTGCGCTGTCCATCCTGCCGCTCTCTGCACCCCAACAACTCCCTCTTCTGCGACCAGTGCGGAGCGCGCCTGCCGGAATCAAGCTCCCGCGGCGGCACCTCGGAGCTTGGCTCCGACCTCCTGCTGCGGCAGACGCCCATCCCCCACACCCAGGGGGCGCCAAAGCCGGCCAAGCTCGTCTTGCTGGTGTCGGGCCAAGAGCAGGGGTTCGACCTGCCCTTGACGGAGAAGATCATCCTCGGCCGCCGCGACCCGGACCGGCAGCGGGCGGCCCTGGTGGACCTCTCGCCG
>JAAYZY010000631.1 GCA_012514615.1 Chloroflexota bacterium
GAGCGTCGGCGGATCGGGCTGAGCCTGCGCCAGGTGACTGAAGAAGAGTGGGGCGACTGGGTGGCCAGCTTCCCGGTGGAGAAGACCGAGCCGCAGGCAGAGGAAGCCGCAGAAGACGGCGATGTGGCCGCTTCAGAAGCGGCGGCTCCCGGAGACGCCCTCGAGCTCGACGCGACGGCGGAGGCCCCGGCCGAGGCGGAGGCGCTGTCGCTGGCGGTTGAGGCTGAGGATCCTCGAGGGGGTGCAGAAGAGGTCGACCCCCAGGATGAGGATCCTGAGGCGGAAGGAGCGGCCACCGACTAGCTAGTCTACGACTACAGGCAGTCTACGACCAAGAAGGGACTAGGGCAGTCCTTTGGCGTGTGCGATGCCGGCTCGCGCCTGAGCGCTCGGTGTGGAGACAGGAGTGGCTGATGAGCACGCTGACGGAACAGGCCAGACTGCGCCTGGAGGACGAGCTCAAGACTGTTGGCAGCGAGATTGAGGACCTGAACAGCCGCTTAGAGGTCAAAGGTGACTATAGCTTGGGCGCCGGCGATCCGGCCATCTATCAGTGGGAGTTGAACCTGGCCCTGAAGACCCGTGCCGAGCAGCGCCGGCAGGACATCGAAGCCGCTTTGGAGCGACTGGCCAAAGGGACCTATGGCATCTGCGCTGTCTGCGGTCAGCCCATCGCCGACGAGCGGTTGGAGTTGCTGCCCACAACTGAGTTCTGCTGCCCCTGCGCCCAGAAGAAGCGCTAACGCAGCGCTGGTTGAATCCAACCTGGCCCGGCCCGTGTGCCGGGCCAGGTTGCTTCTAGGCTTCAGTTTGTGGCTTCTGTGGTGTAAGAATGGTGCAAGGCCGACTCCTGACCCTGCAGGGCTTCACGCAGCTCCGGCAGCAGCGCCGCGCCGTCGCGGTACTGGAACGGCCACATGCTCTTGTTGTGGAAGAACGCCACACGGTCGCCGTCTTGCAGTGTGTGGTCCAGGTCGGCCAGCAGGCCGGGCATGTCGCTGAGCTGCCCATTGATGAAGGTGATGCCCTTCTCTGTGGTGGGCAGGCTCAGGTGCTCCAGCAGGCTGCGCATGGTGGCCCCCGGCGGCAGCTCTGGGTGCAGTTGGGCGTAGCCGTCGCCGCTGGGCCCGTCTCCATAGTGAGCCAAGGGGCCGTAGAGCCATACCTCGATCTGCATGGAAGCGTCCTCCCTCCGGTGACCCGCCTTGCGCCTATGCCCACATTATACCATATCGCGCGCTCATGCGCCCGAGCTGCGCGATGTGGTTGAGTGAACCTGGGCCGTGTGCTATAATGCCTTGCTCCGTGGTATGCGGGACCAGCTTGCAGTTGAGGGTGAGGTCGTATGGACGAGGGTCGGCCAAAGGGTCTGACGCACCTGGACGGCGAAGGCCGCGTGCGCATGGTGGATGTGGGCGCCAAACCCGAGACGGAGCGCCTGGCGGTGGCTCGTGGTCGGGTGGTGATGCTGCCGCAGACGCTCGCGCGCATTACCGAGGGAGGGGTGCCCAAGGGAGACGCCCTGGCGGCGGCCCAGATCGCCGGTATTCTGGCGGCCAAGCGCACGGCCGACCTGATCCCCCTGTGCCACCCCCTGCTGCTGAACCAAGTGGGGGTCGACTTCCACCCCGTGGGAACGCCCGCCGGGGAGGCCGGCTTGGAGATCACCGCCTCTGTGCGCACCACCGGGCGCACCGGGGCGGAGATGGAAGCCCTGACTGCCGTCTCGGTGGCGGCGCTGACCATCTACGATATGTGCAAGGCGGTGGACAAGGCGATGCGCATCACCGACATCCGCCTGGTGCGCAAGAGCGGCGGTCAGAGCGGTGAGATCGTGGTGGAGTAGCTGGAAATGGCTGTGGACCAGCGGAAGCTCACACAATCTAGACGCCTGCGGGTGACGGTGCGGCTGTTCGCAGCGTTGCGAGAAGCTGTGGGTCAAGGGCAGATCGCCCTGGAGCTGCCGGCTGGGGCTCGGGTGGACGATGTGACGCACTACCTGGCGGATCTCTACCCGAGCGTGGAGACGCTGCTGCTGACGGCGGCGGTGGCCCGCAACCGGGAGCCGGCGGCCGGCGACGCCTGGTTGGCCGAGGGCGATGAGGTGGCTTTCTTGCCGCCGGTGGGGGGAGGCTGAACCGGATGCACGTGGCCGTCGTCACCCAGCCGCTAGACGTGAACGAGGTGGTGGCTCGCGTTCACCGAGCCGACTGTGGGGGGATTCTCACGTTTGTGGGGACCGTGCGCGACCACAACCGCGGCCGCAGGGTGCAATACCTGGAGTACGAAGCCTACCCAGAGATGGCCGAGGCCAAGCTGCGGCAGATCGGCCAAGAAGTCCTTGACCGCTGGGACGTGACCGATGTGGCTCTGGTGCACCGTGTGGGGCGGCTACAGCTAGGGGAGACAGCGGTGGTCATCGCCCTGGCTGCCGCGCACCGTGGCGATCTGTTCGACGCCTGTCGCTATGCCACCGACCGCTTGAAGGAGA
>JAAYZY010000632.1 GCA_012514615.1 Chloroflexota bacterium
GACCCCACCTCCAGGAACTTGTAGCCCCCCAGGGTGCGGAACGCCTGATCGGTAAGGGGCTGGGCCAGGCGGCGGGCCGTGGCCAGCACCTGGTCGGCCTCGTCGGGGTCGGCGCGGCGGCCGTGCAGGGCCACGGCCCAGCCCTTGTCTTCCAGGAAGAAGCCATCCCGCCCGGCGATCAACCCCTGCCACTGCCCTTTGATCGACTCCAGGGTGGGGCGCAGAGCGGCCAAGTCGGCCCGCTGCACCTCCTGCCCCTCCGGGGTACGCATCTCGATGCCGTAGGTGCCGGCCAACAGGATGCCCGGCACCGGCAGCAGCCGCTGGACGTGGCCCAGACGCCGCCCGCTGACCACGGCCACGCGGATGGCCGGGTGCTGGGCCAGACGGCTCACCAGATCTGACACCTCCGGGTCCGGCAAGACATGGTCTGGCGTAGGGGCGAACTCGGCCAGGGTACCGTCGTAATCCAAGAAGAGCTGCAGACGCGCTGCCCCCTGCAGGCGCTGCCCCAGCCACTTTTCGGTGCAGAGCCTCAGTTCGTCCCCGCCGCTCATAGGTTCAGCTCCGCCACTGCCTCCAACTGTCGGCGCAGCCAGGCCACGATGTCTTCGCGGCGGATCAGCCAGTTCAGGCGGGCCAGGCGTTCGGTGCGCTCCCCGGCGGGCATGGTCAGGGCCTGGTGCAGAGCCTGGGCCGTGGCGTAGACGTCAAAGGGGGAAATGTCCAGCGCGCCGGGCCCAAGCTGTTGGTGCGCGCCGGTCCCTTCAGAAAGGATCAGCACGCCATCCCGCTGGTTCACCAGCGGCCCCTCCTTGGCCACCAGGTTCATCCCATCGGCCACAGAGTTGACCAGCAGGGCGTCGTAGAGCTGCATGGCCGCCACCGCCCGGGGGTAGTCGTCGCCCACCAGCAGGCGCACTGGCTCCCAGCCGCTGTAGCCATAGCGAGCGTTGATCTGCCCGGCGGCCGCCATCAGCTCATCCAGGTAGTCTTGGTACTCGGCCACTTCCAGGCGCGAGGGTACCAGCAGCGCCAGGAACTGAACCTGGCCGCGGTACTCCGGGTGCAGCTCCAGCAGCTCGGCAAAAGCCAGGAAGCCGCGCACGATGTTCTTGCTGGGCTCGATGCGGTCGATGCGCAGGATCAGCTTGCGATCGCCCACTAGGCGCTGGAGGGCGGCACGATGGCGGCTCACCTGGGACGAAGCCGCCAACTGATCCAGCGCCGGCACGTCGATGGAGATGGGGAAGTCGCGCACGTGGGTGGCGTGGTTGCGGTACCAGACACGGCCGCGACCGTAGTTGGCGTAACTGTTTGGCAGATGGGACTCGCAGGTGAGGATGAAGTTCAGGCCATCCTCGTGGGTCTGGAAGCCCAGGATGTCGGCGCCGCAGAGCCCATCTAGGATGGCCCGGCGCATGGTGGGCGGCAAGACACGCCAGTATTCCGGCCCGGGCCAGGGGATGTGGATGAACTGCATCACGGTGGGCCGCTCGCGCCGAGGCATCGCCTGCCGCAGGGCCCGCGCTACCAGGTAGAGGTGGTAGTCTTGCAGCATCACCAGCGAAGGGCCGCCCACCCGGCGCACGTTCTCGGCAATGGCCTCGGCGAAGAGTTGGTTCACCGGCATGTAGCCGTGCTCCCAGGCGTCCCAGGTGGCTCGGTCGATGATCGGTGTGCGGGAGATATCCCACATGGAATGCTGCAGGAACCAGAGCAGAGGGTTGGCGATGACATTGTAGTAGCCATCGTAGGTCGCCGTCTCGGGGGAGAGGAAGTGCACGCGCATGGGGCGGCCTTCATCCAGGATCGGCACCTCACCTGCGCCCCAGGCGGCATCGGTCTCGGTGTTGGCGCAGGCCACCCAGGTGACATCGGCATAGCGGCAGAGCCCGCTCAGCGCGGTGACCAGCCCGCCAGCGCCCCGCTTGGTCTGTAGGGCACCCCGGGCATCCCAAGAGAGGGTGACCGGGCCGCGGTTGGCAGCCACGATGAGCGCCCGCTCGGCGAAGAGACGGCGCAGGAAGGCGTCGTCCCGTTCAGGGGAATCAACAGTCGGTGTGTGGGCAGAAGACATGGGAACCTCCTCAAACGACAGCAAAGAGCCGGCCCTGGCCAAGGGGCGAGGGCAGGGAGAGTGTACGCCGTAGGGACCGCAACAGGCGTTGGCTTCTTTGCCAAGAAGTGAGGAACAACGTTGGGGATCTACCGATGCATCTGAGACGACGGCAAGGGCTCACAGGCACCGCAAGCGGATCAACCTAGCTCATGCATTCGCATGGTTTGGTCACTATACCACATGTTGCCGCTGAAGGCAAGGCGAGCAGTGGGGGC
>JAAYZY010000633.1 GCA_012514615.1 Chloroflexota bacterium
AGCAGCATGGCAGCCAACGCCGCTGCCCCACCTGCCCACAGCGTGGCCCGGTTCACTGCCTGGAGGTACTGCGCCTCCAACGACGCCTGCTCCGAGAGGGTGATCTGGGGCACCAGCCAGCCCACCCGCTGTCCGTTCACCTCCAGCGAGATGGCTCGCTCTTGCTGCGCCGCACTCAGGCCCCCTCCGCTGACCGGGCCGGCGGTGTCGGCCAGCACCTGCCCGTTCCCATCGGCCAGCAGCCAGCGGCCGCCAGCCACGCCGCTCAGGGCGCTGCCCCCCATCATCCCCCGGCCGCGCCCCATCATCATCCCCGGCGCGCCCCGGCCCACGCCGGCCAGCCCTTCCAGCAGGGCGTCCACCCCCTGCCAGGCCCCATAGGTGGCGTAGTACTGTTCCAGCACCGGGGCCACTGCCTCGCCCCGCGCCCGCAGCGATTGGTGCACGTAGGTCTCGAAGAGGTTCTGGGAGCTCCAGTTCACCAGCAGAGCCACGCTGCCCACAGCGATGAGGGCCACCACCCCAAAGGCCAGGAACAAACGGAGCCACAGCCTGCTCATCCTGGCAGCTCCAGGCGGTAGCCCACTCCGAAGACGGTGACGATCATCTTGGGTTGGCGAGGGTCTTCGCCCAGCTTGCGCCGCAGGTTCTTGATGTGTACGTCGATGGTGCGCTCGTACCCTTCGTACGACTCGCCCTGCACCTGCTCCAGCAGCTCCAGGCGGCTCCAGACGCGGCCCGGCTGGCGAGCCATGGTCTGCAGCAAGGCGAATTCCGAGGGGGTGAGGTCCAGCGCCTTGCCGTGGAGGGCCACGCGGTGGCGAGTGACGTCGATTTCCAGAGGGCCGGCGCGCAGCGTCTCTTCGGCCGGCGCTTCGCCGTGGGTGCGTCGTAGGACGGCCCTAACCCGGGCCACCAGCTCCCGCGGGCTGAACGGCTTGGCCACGTAGTCGTCGGCGCCGAGCTCCAGGCCCACGATGCGATCTGTCTCTTCCACCCGGGCCGTGAGCATGATGATCGGCACCGCCGATTCCTGGCGCAGGGTGCGGGCCACCTCCAGGCCGTCCAGCTCTGGCAGCATCAGGTCCAGCACCACCAGGTCGGGACGCTCCCGCCGGGCCATGAAGAGTCCCTCACGCCCAGTGTAGGCCTGCACCACGGCGAAGCCGGCCCCCTCCAGATAGCCCCGCACCAAGCGGGCGATCTCCTTCTCGTCTTCCACCACCAAGATCTTGGCGGCCATGGACCTGCCCTCCCTCGTCGCCCCCCAACGGCGACGGCAGCGCTAGTCGTCCTCCCAGGCTGAACGGGAGCGTTGGCGTTTGACCACGCTGCGCCGGCGCTTACCTTCCAGGCGGCGCTGCACACCACCGGCGCTGGGCCGCGTGGGCACACGCCGACGTTGAGGCTGCAGGGCGCTCTGCAGCAGGCGCACCAGGCGCTGCATCACGTCCAGCCGGTTGCTGAATTGGCTGCGGGTGGCGCTGCTCACCAGATGCAGCATCCCCTCGCTGTCGATACGCGAGGCCAATTGCTGCAGCAGCCGTTCGCGCTGCCCTTCCGACAAGCTGGGCGAGTGGGCCACGTCCCACAGCAGCTCCACCTGCGTCTCGCTGCGGTTAACGTGCTGGCCGCCAGGCCCGGCGCTGCGGCTGAAGCGAAAGCGCAGCTCCGAAAGGGGGATTTCCAGCCCCGGGCGCACCCAAAGCGTCTCCTGGTCGCTCATGGACCGCCCTCACCGGCCGCCCGGGAACGCCCCTGCCAGCTCCACAGCAGCAGGGCCAGGCCGGCCAGGGCCAGAGTCGAGCCGGCCAGTTGCCCAGCCCGCCAGGCTCCCAGGTACAGCGTCTCGTCGCCCCGCAGCCCCTCCAGCAGGGCCAGGCCGCCGCCGTAAAGCAGCAAGAACGCCGCCCAGAGCACGCCGTGGGGCGGCCGGCGGCGTTCCAGCAACCGCAGCGCGACGAAGACCAGCAAGGTCAGGGCCAGGCCCAGTGGCTGGGTGGCGTAGCGCGGCGCGACGATGCCGAAGACATCCGGCAGTAGGAAGGCCAGGGGGCCATGGGCCACGCGCCCGTAGGCCACGCCAGAGGCCAGGCAACCCAGCCAACCGAACGCCGTCCCCAGCGCCAACGCCAGCGCCGCCTGATCCGTGAGCGCCCCAAACGAGACGCCCCGCCCGCCCCGGGAGAGCCGCCAGAACAGCCATAGGGCCAGCCAGCCGCCGGCCAGCGCCCCCGCGAAGGCCAAGCCCCCACGCCACAGGGCTGTGACCTCGGCTAGGTTCTCTTGGTAGTATTCCCAGTTGGCGGCCACGTAGGCCGCCCTCCCGCCCACCAGGCCGCCGGCGGCGGCTGCCAAGAAGGCGTCAGCCGCCCAGCCGGCTGCCTCAGCACCCCAGCCTCGTCGCGCCCGCCAAACGAACCATACCAGGCCCGCCAGCAGGCCCGCGGTCAGCAGCAGCGAGTAGGTGTAGATCGGCGTGTTGCCGATTCGAAACGCGATAGCTGGCACTGCGGCTCCTCGCTAGTCCTGCAAGCTCTGCACAACCCGCGCGTACTTGTCGGCCAGGTCATCGGCCATCTGCTGCGATTCGCCTTCCACGAAGAGGTGGAACAGCGGGTTGTCTGGATCGGGCAGCACCAGCACCCACTGGCTATCCCGCAGGTAGATCTTGATGCCGTCCAGGTTGTCGGTTCGGTAGCCCTTGAACTGCTCATTGAGCTGGCGCATGACGGCGCCCTTGGCCTCCCAGGGACAAGGGGCCGAGCGGTTGGCCATCCAGAAGCGGGGCAGGCTTTCTACCACGGCCGAGAGCGTGGTACCCCGGCAGGCCAAGAACTGCAGCAGCTTGACGCAGGCCATCATGCCGTCGGCGGCGGGCTGGAAATCGGGGAAGATGAGGTTGCCGTTGGCGTCGGTGGCCAGGATCACCCCCTTCTGGGTGGCTGCCCGCATCACCGCCTGCGTGTCGTACTTGGTGCGCAAGACACGACCGCCATGGGCCTCCGCCAGGCGCTCGAAGACATTGGGCGCAGTGACCGGCAAGGCGATCACCCCGCTGCCGCTGCACTGCAAAGCCAGCTTGGTCAGGGCCAGGGCTGCCGTCAGGTGGTCCAGCCGACGGCCGTGCTCGTCCACCAAGAAGATCTTCTCGCCGCCCACATCCAGGCGCACGCCCAGGTCCACGTTCTCCAGCGCCCCGGTGATGACCGCCAACTGCTCCAGGGCCGCCTCCAGCTCCTGCTGGGGGATGGACATCTTGGCCTCGTCCACATGGGCGTTGAGGGGGATTTCCGTCACCCCCAGGGTGTTCAAGATGTGCGGCAACACTGCCGAGGTCGGGGCGTGGGCGTAGTCCATCACCACGCGGAAGCCTTTGCCCCGCACCACCTCGCCATCCACGGCCTGGAGGAAGCCTTCGCGGTAGCGCTCGGTGACCCTGGGCGCGTACTCGATGGTGCCGATCTCATCCAGGTAGACGCGGCGGAAGTCCTCCCGAAAGAAGACCCGCTCGATGTTGCGCTCGGCGTTCTTGCTCAGGTTCAGGCTATCGCGGTCCATGAAACGGATGTCCACCACCCGCTGGTCGTAGGGCGAGATGCGCACGTGCACCCCGCCGATGGCCTCGCTCTTGCTAGTGATGTATCGGGCCACCGGGATCGGCATGGTGCCCAGGTCGTGGACATGGATGCCCGCGGAAGGCAGCCCGGCGATAATGGCCCGTTTGAGCATACGGGGGCTGCGGTGCGGGTCTCGGTTCATGGTGACGATGCTGCCCTTGGGCAGCGTGGCGCCGAAAGCCGCGCCCAGCTTGGCGGCGAACTCCGGGGTCAGATCGACGTTCACCAGGCCGGTGACGCCGTGACGGCCGAAGAGCACCCGCCGCCCGTGGGAGCCCCAGATGATGCTGTCTTTCACGGTGGCGCCCGGCTCCACGAACTTGTTGGGCCAAATCTTGACCCCGCCGTGGATGATGGC
>JAAYZY010000634.1 GCA_012514615.1 Chloroflexota bacterium
CGGGCCCAGCGCGCCCAGGAACCGCCTTGCATCAGATGGCCCCGGGGCAAGAGGTGCAGACGCCCTTCGGCGCGTTCTACCTCAGCCACGCGCTCTTCCCAGCAGACTACGTCCACGGTCGGGAGCGCCTGGCCGATCTCCTCACCGTTGACCAGTCGGGCCTGCGCCGATTCCTGCAGCCGAGCCTGGGCCAAGGCTTCGACCTGCGCCAGGCCATCTACCTGGATACGGAGACCACTGGCCTGTCTGGAGGCGTGGGCACCTACGCCTTCCTCATCGGCATCGGCTTCTTCGAGGGCCAGCAGTTCCGCATCCAGCAGTACTTCATGCGGGACTACCACGAAGAGCGCCCCCTGCTGCACCACCTGAGCCAGGCCGCTGGGGACGCCGCCGCCGTGGTCACCTTCAACGGGCGGGCCTTCGACCTGCCGCTGGTGCAGACCCGCCTGGTCGCCTCCCGCCTGACTCCGCTCTTCGTGGACACCCCCCACCTGGACCTGCTGCCGCCGTCCCGGCGGCTGTGGCGGGCCCGGGTAGGCTCGTGCAGCCTAGGCTCGCTGGAAGAGCAGGTCTTGGGCGTGCGCCGCAGCGGCGAGGATGTGCCCGGCTGGCTGATCCCTTCCCTCTACTTCCGCTACCTGCAGACCGGCGACGCCCGGCAGATGGTCAGCGTCCTCTACCACAACGCTCAAGACATCCTTTCCATGGTCACCTTGGCCAGCATCCTCTCCCGCTCCCTGGCCCAGCCAGCGGGGGCCGTGGAGCACGAGCTGGACCGCTGCAGCCTGGGCCGCTGGTGTGAGGCCCAAGCCCGGCCCCACGAAGCCGAGGCCCTCTACCGCGAGGCGCTGGCCGGCCCCCTGCCGCTGGCCGAGCGCCGCCGGACCATGGCGCAGTTAGCCACCCTGCTCAAGCGTCAAGACCGCCGCGGCGAAGCAGTGGAACTCTGGCTAACCTTGGCCGACGACCCGGAGTGGGGGCTCACGGCGTTGGAGGAGCTGGCCAAATGGGGCGAGTGGCACAGCGGCGACCTTCAGGCGGCCGCTCGCTGGACGGAGCAGGCCCTGGCCTGGGTGGCCCAGCACTGGCGCGGCCCGCGGCGGCGGCAGGCCGAGGCAGACCTGCGGCACCGTCTGGAGCGCTTGCAGGCCAAGCTGGGCGCGGCTTCTCCAGCCCCGTAGGCCAGCCAAGGCCGCACTACAACGAAGTCCGCGCCTGAGGTGGCGCGGGCCATGCGGCGATCCTCTTCGGTTCGGGCGATCTCAGGAAAGGTAGTCCTTTAGTTGGCGGCTGCGGCGTGGGTGCCGCAGGCGGTTGAGGGCCTGCGCCTCGATCTGGCGGATGCGCTCTCGGGTGAGCCCGAACTTGCGCCCCACCTCTTCCAGGGTGTAGTAGTGGCCATCCTGCAGGCCAAAGCGCAGCCGTAAAATGCGCGCCTCCCGGGGCGAGAGGGTATCCAGCAACCCCTCCAGTTTGTCCCGCAGCAGCGACTGGTCGGCCGCGTCCGGCGGCGGCGTCGACTCCTCATCCTCGATGAAGCTGCCCAGCTCGCTGTCTTCCTCCTCGCCCACCGGCTGCTCCAGCGAGAGGGGGTGGCGAGACACCCGCAGCATCCAGCGGACGCGTCGCGGGTCCAGCTCCATGGCATCAGCAATCTCTTCCGGCGTCGGCGGGCGGCCGCGTTCCTGCTCCAGTTGGTGGATGGTGCGGTAGAGACGGCGGATGCTGTCGCCCATGTGCACCGGCAGGCGAATGGTGCGCCCCTGGTCGGATACCGCCCGGCTCACCGCTTGGCGGATCCACCAGGTGGCGTAGGTGCTGAACTTGTAGCCGCGCCGATAGTCGAACTTGCCCACGGCGCGCATCAGGCCCAGGTTGCCTTCCTGAATGAGGTCAGGCAGCGGCACGCCCTGGCCCACATAGCGCTTGGCTACGCTGACCACCAGTCGGGTGTTGGCTCGGATGAGCTGTTCCCGAGCCAGGCGGCCCTCCTCCATCTCCTGCAAGAGCTCGTCCCGGTCGTACTCCTCTTCGCCGTTGCGGCCCAGCCGCTTCTCGGCGCGGCGGCCGCGCTCCAGCGTCTTGGCCAGATCCTGCTCCTCGTCCGGCGTCAGCAGCGGTACCCGCCCCATCTCGTGGAAGTAGAGGCTGATGGGGTCCGTGCCTGGCAGGTCGCTCAGGTCGATCTCATCCTCATGGGCGATCTCGTCTGCCACCACGTGGTCCTCCGCCTGCCCGGAGCGCGCCCGCATCTCCTGCTCGGCTTCCTGCGCGTCCCCGTACACAGTGATATCGTGGCTCTGCAGGTGTATGAACAGTTCTTCCAGCTGTGCCAGATCCTCTTCGGCCTCGGGGTAGACTTCCAGAATATCATCGATGGTGACATATCCCTGGCTGGAAGCCTTCTCCAGCAAGGCTTCCAGGGAAGAGGCCTGCAGCACCGGCTCGCGCATCATCTCCATGAACACTCACTCATCCGCTTCAAGAATTGGGGCGCCTCAAGGGAGCGACGTGGGGGGTGGTCCTCCCACTTCCCAGTCAAGTGGCCCTCTCCCAGGACCAGATGACCAGGGGCCATACATAAACATGCCCGCCGAATCCGGGGTTGCCGGGGCGGGAAGCCATCTGTGATAGGATTATACTGCAGAAGGCAAGCAAAAGTCAATGCCACGGTCGAAACTTTAACATTTGGCCCTCCCCAGGGCATCGGCCTTGGGGAGGGCGAAGCTTGCTCCCCTAGTCGGTGGCTATAGCACGCCCAGGTAGCGCTGCAGCTCCCACTCGGTGACCTGGATGCTGTACTCCCGCCACTCCCGTCGCTTGGCCCGCACGTACCAGGGGGACACCTGTTCGCCCAGGGCTTCCAGGATGACCGAGTCCTGCTTCAGGGCATCCAGCGCGTCGTTGAGATTGGCCGGCAGGGTGCTGATCTCGTGCTCGGCCAGCTCTGCCTTGCTGAACTCGTAGACGTTCTCCTCCATGGGCGCGGGCGGCACCAGCTCCCGTTCGATGCCGTCCAGCCCAGCAGCCAGCATGGCAGCCAAGGCCAAGTAGGGGTTGCAGCTGGGATCCGGCGAGCGCAGCTCAGCCCGGGTACCCTGTTCCTGCCCCGGGGAGACGCGGGGGATGCGGACGAGGGCCGAACGGTTGATCTGCCCCCAGCAGATGTAGGCCGGGGCTTCGTAGCCAGGCACCAGGCGCTTGTAGGAGTTCACCGTGGGCGCCACCACTGCGGTCAGCGCTTTGGCGTGGGCCAACTGTCCAGCGATGAAGTGGTACGCGGTCTTGGACAAATGGTAGGGGTCGTGGGCGTCGTAGAAGAGGTTGCGCCCTTGCGGGTCGAACAGGCTCTGGTGTGTGTGCATCCCCGAGCCGGCCACCCCGAAGATCGGTTTGGGCATGAAGGTTGCATAGACGCCGTGCTGCTGCGCCACTGACTTGATGGTGTGTTTCAGGGTGATGCTGTTGTCGGCGCTGGAGAGGGCTTCGCCGAAGCGGATGTTGATCTCGTGCTGGCCGGCTGCCACCTCGTGGTGAGCCATCTCCACTTCCATCCCCATGGCTTCCAGGGCAAACATCATGTCGCGGCGCACCAAGGCAGCCTTGTCGCCCTGTGAAGAATCGAAGTAGCCGCCCACATCGAAGGGGATGGGCTGAGCCGCTGGGCCGTTCTCGGTCTTGAAGAGGAAGAACTCCAGCTCTGAGCCGGTGTTGTAGACGAAGCCCATCTGCCGGGCCCGTTCCATCTGGCGGCGCAGAATGGCTCGGGGGTCGCTGGGGAAACTGGTGTCGTCGGGGCGGAACAGGTCGCAGATCAGGCGCGCCACCGGTCGTTCGCTGGGCAGCCAGGTCATCACCCGGTACGTGGTCGGGTCCGGCCGCAGCAGCATGTCGCTCTCGCAGATGCGGCTGAACCCCTCCACCGAAGAACCGTCGAACCAGACCCCTCGCTCCAGGGCGTTGGTCAGGCGCGCCAGCGGGATGGTCATGCTCTTGATCGCGCCCACCAAGTCGGTAAACTGCAAGCTCAGGAGCACAACGCCATCGCGCTCTGCCTGCGTCACCAATTCACGAGCCTCTGCAGCGGTCATCGTCTTCTCTCCTCTGTGAATGTGTCGATTCTGCGTGAGCTCACGCCTTCCCTAGCTGGCGTCGCCGACGCCAAAAACGTAGGGGCGATTCCGCAATCGCCCCTCGCCTGCTCTTCACCCTCCTCCCTTGCGGTTACCCGGCCCGCGGGCGTCAGTCCGCGGCCGGGCCGATGGGTGGCAAGCGGCGCTTATGCTCAGAGCGGGCCACCATACCCTGCACCCTCTGCACCAGTTGTGGGTCACAAGCCGAGGCGTCGCCCAGCTCTAGCGCTTGCAGGATGGCGTCCAGGTCGCTGTAGCTGATGCCCATGTCGTCTTCGTCGGTCTGCCCTGGCCACAGCCCGCCGCTGGGCTTGCGTTTCACGATGGCTTCAGGCACCCCGATGGCTCGGGCCAGGGCCCACACCTGATGCTTGTACAGCCCGGCGATGGGCGTCAAGTCCGCCGCGCCGTCGCCGTACTTGGTGAAGTAGCCCACCATCAGCTCGGTCTTGTTGCCGGTGCCCAGTACCATGTAGTTGCGTTGGTTGGCCAGGTAGTAGAGCGTCACCATGCGCAAGCGGGATTTGATGTTCGCCTGCGCTAACCGTTCCCCTGACGGCAGCTGCGCCAACAGGGCCTCAAACGGTTGCCTCAGATCCACCTTCAGCATCTCCAGGCCGAAAGCCTCCGCCACCTGCCTAGCCAGGGCCTCATCGTCCGCTTGGCTGTGACAAGGCATGATC
>JAAYZY010000635.1 GCA_012514615.1 Chloroflexota bacterium
CCTTTGGTCTTCTTGGACATCGCTCTGACCTCCTGATACAGTACAAGTTGTTGCTGTCTGCCTGCCGCTCGCCGAGGCGGGCGGGCGAGCCCCGTCGGGCTCTGCAGCTTCCACTGTACAGCAGATTTGTGAAGAAAGTGTGAAGACCGGGTGAGGCCGTTGTGAAGGTTGAGGCGGTTCTGCCGTTGACAACCCCCCTGGCCTATGGTATCATCAGTGGGTTGACTACAAGTGCTATCAGACGATTGCACACCAGGGAGAAGAGCGTCATGTCGCCAAACCGAAACGACCCTTGCCCTTGCGGAAGCGGCAAGAAATACAAGCAGTGCTGCATGCCCAAGCATGAGGCCTCACGCCTGGAGAAGCTGCTGTGGGAGCGAGCCTACCGCAGCCTGCGCACCGACCTCATCGAGTTCGCCCGTGAGGAAGACTTCACACAGCCGGTGGCGGAAGGGCTCAAGCTGTTCTGGGGGCCTCAGTTCGTGCCGCAGGCGCTGGAGCTGATGAACGAAGATGAGGCCCTGCTCTTCTTCGACTGGTTCGTCTTCGACCACCGCTGGGGCGACGACGGCCTGCGACTCATCGACCGCTATGCCGTTTCCGACCCGGAGTGGCTGGACGACAAGCAGCGGGAGATGCTCCAGGCCTGGGTGCAGGCGCCGCCGGGGGGGGCGTTTCAGGTGGTGGGCGTGAGCGATGAAGGCCGCCTGCGCCTGCGCAACCTCCTGGCAGATCGGTTGCCGGCTGGCACGCCCAAGGAATACGAGGTGGACGCCCCCCAGGCCAGCAAGGCCGTGACCGAAGGCGAGATCCTGTTGGGGCGGCCGGTGCCGGTGGGCGGAACGCACCGCCTGTCTGGGGCCACCGTGCGCCTGCCAGGGGAGACGGCCGAACGGTTGGCCGCCTTCTTGGCCGAAGGGCAGGCGGCCTACGACCAAGAGCACCCCAACGCCTCGCTGCTGGCCTTCTTGCGGGACCGCGCCTACCTCTTCCCCCACTTCGCCATGCAGCACGCCGAAGAACAGGGCGTCCCGCCGGTGAGCTTCGCCGAAGGGGGCGAGACCCATGTGGAAGAATCCAAGAGCAAGCGGCCGACCATCCCCGGGCGCAAGGTGCGGCGCATCGGGCGCGGCAGCAACTAGCCCGCCGCAAGCAAGGAGGGCCAGCCCCATGACCAGCCGAGCCTCGGTCACCACGTCTGGCTTGCTGGAGTTCCCGGCCGGCTTCGTCTGGGGCGCGGCCACGGCCTCCTACCAGATCGAAGGGAGCGCGGACGCCCACGGCAAAGGGCCCTCCATCTGGGATCTCTTCTGTCGCGCGCCCGGAGCCATTGAGAACAGCGACACCGGCGATGTGGCCTGCGACCACTACCGCCGCTGGCGTGAGGACTTGGCTCTCATGTCGCAGTTGGGCCTGGGCGCTTACCGCTTCTCGATCTCTTGGCCGCGGGTGCTGCCGACAGGCCACGGCCAGGTGAACCGGACCGGCCTGGACTTCTACGACCGCCTGGTGGACGGCCTGCTGGAGGCTGGCATCCAGCCGTTCGTTACCCTCTACCACTGGGACCTGCCTCAGGCGCTCCAGGAGGCCGGCGGCTGGCCGGCCCGGCAGACGGCCGACCACTTCGCCGCCTATGCCGACGTGGTCTCCCGCCGTCTGGGCGACCGCGTGGGCCATTGGATCACCCTGAACGAGCCATGGGTGGCCGCCTACGCCGGCTATGGCAACGGCTGGCACGCGCCGGGCATCCGCAACCCCTTGGCAGCCATCGCCGCGGCCCACCACCTGCTGTTGGCCCACGGCCAGGCTGTGCCCGTCTTGCGGGCCAACAGCCGGCCGGAGGCCCAAGTGGGCATCACCTTGAACCTGGCCCCGGTGCACCCCGCCAGCGACAGGGAGGCCGACCAGGCTGCAGCGCGGCGGTTCGACGGCTTTCTGAACCGCTGGTTTCTGGGCCCGATCTTCCACGGCCGCTACCCCGAAGACCTGCTGACGCTGTTGGGCGAGGCGCTGCCCGACGGAGCGGCCGCCGACGGCCCGGCCATGGCCGCTCCCCTGGACTTTCTGGGGATCAACAACTACACCCGCAACGTCATGGCAAACGACCCGGAGAGCGTGGTGGTGGAGACGAAGGAGGTCTTCCCGTCGGGCCGGCCCTACACCGAGATGGGCTGGGAGGTCTACCCAGAGGGGCTCTACGAGTTGCTCACCCGCGTGCAGCGGGACTACGCCCCGCCCCGCATTTACGTCACCGAGAACGGCGCGACCTTCCCCGACGCCCTGTCCGGCGGCCGCGTCCACGACCCCCAGCGGGTAGACTACCTGCGCGGCTACATCGCCCAGGCCCACCGCGCCCTGCAGGAGGGCGTGCCCCTGGCCGGCTACTTCGTCTGGACGCTGCTGGACAACTTCGAGTGGGCCTACGGCTACAGCAAACGCTTTGGCTTGGTTTACGTGGACTTCGGCAGCCAAGCGCGCATCCTGAAGGATAGCGCCTTCTGGTACCGCGAGGTGATCGCCCAGAACGGCGTCCGCTAGGGCCCTACAAGGCGCGCCCAGGCGGCTTTGCCGTTTGGCCCGGCCCTGCTATAATACCCCGGAAGGCCCGCCTATCTGGCCTACCACCCCGGGGGAGCCGTTCGCCAAGATGCCGGTGGTATTCCCGTTCACAGCCATCGTTGGCCAGGAGGCCATGAAGAAGGGGCTGATCCTCAACGCCATCAGCCCCCAGATCGGCGGCATCCTCATCCGCGGCGAGCGAGGCACGGCCAAGTCCACCGCGGCTCGCGCCCTGGCCGCCCTCCTGCCGGAACTCCAGGCGGTGGCCGACTGCCCCTTCCACTGCGACCCTCACACCCCGGAAGCGGTCTGCGACGCCTGCCGCGCCCGCCTGGCCAACGGCGAGACCCTGCCCACAGCTACTCTGCGCACCCCGTTTGTGGACCTACCAGTGAGCGCCACGGAAGACCGCGTGGTGGGCACGCTGGATATTGAGCAGGCCATCCAGAAAGGGCAGAGGCGTTTCGAGCCCGGCGTGCTGGCGGCGGCCCACCGCGGCCTGCTTTACGTGGACGAGGTGAACCTGCTGGATGACCACGTGGTGGACTTGCTGCTGGACTCAGCGGCCATGGGCGTGAACGTGGTGGAGCGGGAGGGGATCTCCTTTGCCCACCCGGCCCGCTTCATCTTGGTGGGCACCATGAACCCAGAAGAGGGCGAGCTGCGCCCCCAGCTTCTGGATCGCTTCGCCCTCTGCGTGGAGATTCGGGGCATCGCCGAGGCCGCCGAACGGATCGCTATCG
>JAAYZY010000636.1 GCA_012514615.1 Chloroflexota bacterium
CGGGGGGACTACCTGGTCATCGTCGGCCACAACGGATCGGGCAAGTCCACGTTGGCCAAGCATCTGAACGCCTTGCTGTTGCCCACCCAGGGGGATGTTTGGATCAACGGGATGAACACCAAAGACGAAGAGTCCGTCTTGGCCATCCGCAGCCATGTGGGCATGGTCTTCCAGATCCCCGACAACCAGATCGTGGCCACCGTGGTGGAGCAAGACGTGGCCTTCGGCCCGGAGAACCTGGGCGTCCCACCCGACGAGATCGCCCGCCGGGTGGACTGGGCGTTGGATGTGGTGGAGATGTCGGAATACCGCCTGCGCGCCCCACACCTGCTTTCCGCGGGCCAGAAGCAGCGGGTGGCCATCGCCGGCATCATGGCCATGAAGCCTGACGTGCTGGTGCTGGACGAATCCACGGCCATGCTGGACCCGGTGGGCCGTCAGAGCGTGCTGCAGACGGTGCGTCGGCTGAACCGCGAGGAGGGCGTCACCGTCATCACCATCACCCACTTCATGCACGAAGCCACTGAGGGCAACCGGGTGGTGGTCATGGAAGGGGGCCGCATCGTTACGGAGGGCACGCCCCGAGAGGTCTTCCGCCAGGTGGAAGACCTGCGGGAGCTGATGCTGGATGTGCCACAGCCCACCGAAGCAGCCTACGAGCTGAACAAACTGCTTCCCGACTTCCCGCCGGACCTGGTGACCGTGGAAGAGGTGGTGGAGGAGATCTGCCGGCGTAACGGAGGGGAGAGCTGATGGCCCAACAGGAACCGTTCATCATCGTCAACGATCTCAAGCACCGCTACTTGCGCGGCACCCCCATGGAAGTGGAAGCGCTCAAGGGCGTGAGTATGGAGATCTACCCCGGCGAGGCGGTGGGCATCATCGGCCGCACCGGCGCTGGCAAGTCCACCATCGTGCAGCACTTCAACGGCCTCATCCGCCCTCGGGAGCGGGGCAAGGTCATCGTAGATGGTCTGGACCTGTCAGACGTCTCCATAGACATCCGCTCGCTGCGGCAGCGGGTGGGGCTGGTCTTCCAGTACCCGGAACAGCAGCTCTTCGAGCGGTTTGTGGGCGACGACGTGGCCTTTGGCCCTCACAAGATGGGCCTGAACATGGATGAGGTGCGCGAGCGGGTGCGCGAAGGCCTGGAGATGGTGGGGTTGGGGTTCGAGGAGTTCAAGGATCGCTACACCTTCTCCCTCAGCGGCGGCGAGATGCGCAAAGCGGCCATGGCCGGCGTGCTGGCCCTGCGGCCCAAGGCGCTGATCTTGGATGAATCGACCTCGGGGGTGGACCCCCGCAGCCGCAAGGAGCTTCTGTCGCGCATCAATGACCTGCACATCAAGTATGGCCTCACCTTGATCTTCGTTTCGCCCAACATGGAAGACATGGCTGGTTTGGTGGACCGTGTCTTCGTCATCGACGATGGCCGCACCGTCATGAGCGGCACCACCCGTGAGATCTTCTCCCAGCCGGAGAAGCTGGCGGAACACGGCCTGGGCATCCCCCAGATCACCGAAATCATCCACGAGCTGGCCCGGCGTGGCAAGGTCCCGCCCACCACCGTCTTGAGCGTCGAGGAGGGGAAAGAGATCCTATGGAAGATTTTGAATTCCTCCGCAATGTAACCATCGGGCAGTACCTGCCGGGCAAATCTCTGGTGCATCGGCTTGACCCGCGGGCCAAGATCTCCATCATGCTGTTCGTCACCATCGCCATCACCTTCAACATCTCCTATCTGGCCAACATCGTCTTGCTGCTGGTCTGCCTGGCGTTCGTCCTGATCTCCGGCATCTCCATGAAGTACATCTTCTCGGGCCTCAAGCCGGCGGTGCCCCTCATCATCATCTTGGCGGTGCTCCAGTTGCTGTTCTACGGCGATTCCTATGTGCCCTATGGCAGCGCCTCGCAGACCATCTTTCGGTGGGGGATCATCCACATCACCAACGGCAGCGTGCAGCTGGTCATCGTCTCCACGCTGCGCTTCATCCAACTGATGTTCCTGGCCAGCCTGCTGACCAACACAACCACCACGTCGGACCTCGCCCACGGCATGGAAGGGATGCTGTCGCCCTTCTCCCGCATCGGCGTGCCCGGCCACGAGCTTTCGCTGGTGGCTACCATCTCGTTGCGCTTCGTGCCGATCTTGGCTGAGCAGCTCGAGGTCATCATGAAGGCCCAGGCCTCCCGGGGGGCGGACTTGGGCACCAAGGGCAAGCTGCAGTTCATCCAGACGACCCGGCAGGTGGTGGTGCTGGTGGTGCCGCTGTTCATCGATGCCTTCCGGCGGGCCGAGGACCTGATTCTGGCCATGCAGGCCCGCTGCTACGTGGGTGGGCGGGGGCGCACGCACTTCTCCCACCTGAAGTTCAATAACACCGACAAGATCTGCTACGCTGTGGCGTTGATCTTCTCCATCTTCATGGTCGCCTTCCGCAACTCTTTCCCGTTCTAGGGGCTCGTCTGGGCGGGGTTGCGCTGTGTACACCTGAGGAGCGAGAGCCATGCTGACCGAAGTGGAGCGAGCCGTTCTGGCGCATATCGATGCAGATGAAGTGGTCCGCTGGACGCAGGAGCTGGTGCGCATCCCCAGCGTCTATCGTCCCAAGCAGGGGGAGACGGAGGAGCCGGCCGCCCGGTGGGTGCAGGAGCGCCTCCACGAGATGGGCCTGACCACCACGTGGGAGGAGGCCGCGCCTAAGCGCCCCAACGTCATCTCCATCTGGGAGGGGGGCTCCCCAGGAAAAACCCTGATGTACGAGGGCCACACCGACGTGGTCACCGAGGGCAACTGGGACCAATGGACCCTGCACCCCTTCAGTGGGGAGATCGTGGATGGCAAGATCTACGGCCGCGGCTCCAACGACATGAAGGGCGGCCTGGTGGCTGCCATGTGCGCCCTGAAGGCGATCATGAAGAGCGGCGTCCGCTTGCAGGGTAACATCCTCTTGGGCGCGTTGGCCGATGAAGAAGGCTTGATGCTGGGCGTCAAGCACTTCGTGCGCCAGGGCTGGGCCGAGAAGGTGGATGCAGCGGTCATCTGCGAGCCGGAAGACAACCGCCTGTGCATCGCCCAGAAGGGGGTCATGTGGGTGCGGGTTAAGACCAGCGGCAAGATGTCCCACGGGGCGATGCCCCTGACCGGCATCAACGCCGTCTACCCCCTGGGGCCGGTGCTCAACGACCTGCGGCTGATGGAAGCGGCGGAGATCAAGAAGCACGGGTCGCACGAGTTTCTGGGGCAGCCCAGCATCACCCCCACCATCATCCAATCGCCGGTCAGCGGCGAGCCGCAGAACAACGTCATGCCGGCGGAG
>JAAYZY010000637.1 GCA_012514615.1 Chloroflexota bacterium
CTGCGCGAGTTGCCCCCTTCGCTCCCGGAGAGTGTCATCCTCAATCAGGCTATTCACCGCGCGCGCCCATGCCTGAGGTCGCTGCGGATCCAGGAAGAGCGCAGCCTCATCCCAGAGCTCGCGGAAGGTCGGGATATCCGACAGCACCAGCGCTGCACCGGCGCTGGCAGCTTCCAGCACAGCAAGGCCGAAGGGCTCGTAGCGAGCGGATGACACGAAGATGGGGGTCATGGCCAGCCACTGAGCCACCTCTTGATGATCGAGCGGACCAAGGCAGACGACATGATGGCTGGGCGGTGCCGCGCTCAGGGGTCCCTGCAATGGTCCCGCGGCGTGCAGGGGCCAGGCGATGTCCGCTGCAGCCGCGTCCAGGCAGGCCAGGTTCTTGGCCTCGTCCCACCAGCGGCCGGCGGCGAAGACAAAGCGGCCCTTCTTCTTGGCCGACGGGATGGATCTGCTTCCATTCGGCACAACCCGAAGAGCTGGCAAGGAGCCATAGACTTCCACCAGCGCCTCGGCGAAAGCCGCGCTCGGGGCCACCACCACCTCTGCGGCCCGCAGCCCCGCCGCCATGGCCGAGGCGTGCTCCTGCCACTCAGGTGGCAGGGCGCCCGCTCGCATGCTCCTCCACCAGGTGGCGAGGCAGGAATGAGCGGCGACAAGCCGCGGAACTGGCGCGCGCAGGCGAGACGCCAGGGGCGGAGCATTGAGATGCAGCAGGTCTGGCCGACGCTCCCGGAGCAACTGGTCCAGCGCTGTTGCCCCACGCTCCGCACCTTCCGGCCCCTCGACTGTCCAATCAAGCGGTGCCTCCAGCCAGGCGACCTCCGCGCCCGCCGCCGCCACTTCCCTCAGCTGCCCCCGCGCAGGAGAAGGGCCGAAACCGGCGATGGTCACCCGCGTTCCACGCCGTTCCAGTTCACCAGCCACATCGACGCAATAGCGCCAGATGCCACCCACGCTGTCTGTCGTGATGACCAGCCGCTCGGGGACCGCTACTGCCACGCTTGCGCCTCCAGCAGCGGCAGTTCCAGCGGCCGTTCGTCCTGGATGTCACTAAAGCGCTCGAAGGCCTTCAGATAGTAGGCGTGGGCACGCTCCCACGCTTGGTCATCCGGGAAGCCCCAGAGCTCCCGATAATTGGGAGAGGCGGGATAGGGAAAGAGCGGAACCGGGTCGTTGGACCAAACGCCGGACTTTTCCAGGCGCTGTCGCCAGGCCGCGACCTCTTCAGGGTCGTCCTCCTTGGTCCCCAGAAGGTTTGCCTGAACGAAGGGGACGAAGCGGCGGGCATGAAGCAGCAGCTGCGTCAGCTCTTCATTGTCCAGCTTGCAGCGCTTGTTCAGGGCCGCGCGTCCCTCCACGCTCAAGCTCTCGACTCCGGCTTCAATCGAAACGCAGCCAGCGCGGCCAAGCAGTTCGATAAGATCAGGCTTCCAGAGATCGATCCGCGTCTGGACACCGAACTTGATCGGCCGTTCCACCAGCGCTTCCAGAAGATCACGGCGCGGCAGGAAGA
>JAAYZY010000638.1 GCA_012514615.1 Chloroflexota bacterium
ACGCTCTGCACCATGCCGTTGCGGAAGTGGCCTGCGGTGAGGTACACCCCTTCCCAGCCCGGCACCGCCCCGATCATCGGTAGCCGATCCTCGCAACAGGGGCGCAACCCCGACACCCGGTTCATCAACTGCGCGTCCATGAGGGATGGGGCCATCTGCAACGCCCCATCCATGATCGCCTCCAGGCCCTGCGGTGTGGTCTCGTTGACGAACCCGCTTTCGTGCTCCTCGGTGGTGCCGGCCAGGGTGGTGCCGTCGGCCTTGTGCACCACGTAGCCACCTCCATAGGAGATGGACGCCTGAAGCTGAGGGTCCGGCAGGCGCAGCTCCAGGATCTGCCCTCGCACGGGGTAGATGGGCGCCCGCATCCCCAGCCAGGCCTCGGCCTCCTGGGTCCAGGGACCCATGGCCAACACCACCCGTTCGGCCCCCAGCACCCGGCCGTCCCGCAGGCGCACTCCGGTCACTCGGTCCGCCGAGCGGGTCAGCCCGGCGACGGCCGCATTGCGCAACTGGGCGCCGCGACGCTCCGCCGCTTGGGCCAACGCCAGGACGAAGCGGCCAGCGATCACCTGGGCCTGGCGGCAGACCAAGCCGCCCAACGCCTGGGGATTGAGCCGGGGCTCCACCTCCCTGAGGGCCTTCCCTTCCAGCCAGCGCGCCGAAGGGTCATCGCCATGAACCGCGGCCAGCCGCCCCCGCACCTGGGCCGCTTCATCTTCGGTGAAGGCCGGGTAGATGGTGGGGTTCTCTCGGTAGCCGTAGTCGACGCCAGATTCCGCGGGCAACGTGTCGGCCAGAGAGTGATGCAACTGGAAGCCCAGCCTGGAGAGCTCCGCCAGCGGGTCGGCCCCTTCGGCCTGGTCCCCCCGGCCGCCGGCCAGCCACATGGCTGCCGACATCCCAGAGGCCCCCACGGCCAGCGACTCCTTCTCCAGCAGCAAGACCTGGTAGCCTTCGCCGCTGAGCCAGTAGGCCGCGCTGCAGCCCATCACCCCAGCCCCCAACACGATCACCTCGGCTGTCCGCTCTACCATCCTGCCCTCCTTTTGGGCTCGCCTGGTTCCGGCGCTTACGCCCCACTCCGGCCGGGGCCGCTGGGCCACTTCACGGCGCGGCAGGCAGCGTCACCGTAAAGGCGCTGCCCACATCCTCCTGGCTCTCCACCATGAGATCGCCACCCTGCGCCTGCACCAGCCCCTGGGCGATGGCCAGGCCGAGGCCGAACCCCGGTTCCTGGCGCGCCCCGTCGCCCCGATAGAAGCGCTCGAAGATGTGCGGCAGCGCCTCCGGCGGGATGCCCGGCCCTACATCCGCCACGCGTATGGCTACCTGCGCTACCCTGAGCTCCACCCTCAAGGTGATCGCGCCGGTGGAGTGCTTCAGGGCGTTATCCAGCAGGGCCAGCAGCACCTGCTTGAGGGCATCGGGATCGCCCAGCGCCGCTGCTGTCGTCTCGCCCCTCTCCAAGCGCACCTCTCGCCCAGGCGCCAGCCGCCGCGTCTGCCCCAAGACCTCTTCCAGCAGCGGCCCCAGGGCCACCGCCTCCGAGCGCAAGGGGTAGCGGGCATCGGCGCGCGCCAGCATCAGCAGGCTGTTTACCAAGCGGATCAGTCGGTCGCTCTCGTCGACGCTGTCGCTGAGCACGGCCTGGCGGTCCTCGTCGCTGATGGGCGGTTCGCGCCGGGCCAGCTCCAGGTTGCCGCGAATCGTGGTCAGGGGCGTGCGCAGCTCGTGGGAGACGTCGGCCAGGAACTGGCGCTGCTGCCACAGGGTGCGCTCAATCTGCTGGTAGGCCTGCTGCAAGTCGCCGAGCATACGGTTGAAGGTGGTTGCCAGCCGCCCCACCTCGTCTGGCGGCCCCACATACTCCACCCGGCGCTCCAGGTCCTGCCCGCCGCCGATGGCTTCGGCTGTCTGGGTGATGCGGTTGATGGGACGCAGAGCCAGCCCCGACAGCACCCACCCGACCCCGAACGCCAGCAGGACGATCAGGAAGCTGCCGGCCAGGAGGATCCGCTCCAAGGTGGCCAAGGCAGCTTGCCGCTCGGCCACCGAGCGCGCCGCCTGCACCACCCCCACCAGCCGGCCGGCTGGCAGCAACGGTTTGGTGTAGATGAGCAGCGGCGCCCCTTCCACGGTGGTCACTTCCGACCAGACTGCGCCGCGCTCTGCGCTCTTCCGCGCCGCCTCGCTCAAGGGCAGCGTGAGCACATCTGAGTCTGGCCATCGCTCCACAATCTCCCCATCCATGGTGCTGACCTGAACGATCACGTCCGGCGAGGCCGGCCGACGCACCATCATGGGGGGGCCATCTCGCGGGGCCGGCGGGAGGCGCAGGTCGTCGACGCGCTCCACCGTGACCATGAGTTGCTGCTGCTGTGTCTGCAAGGTGGCGCGGGCCTGGAACCAGTACAAAGCCGCGCTGAAGCCCACCACCGTGAGCGCCACGATGGCGGTGTACAGCAGCGTCAAACGCATGCGGATCGACATGCTACTCCTCGCGCAGGACGTAGCCAACGCCCCGCACCGTCTGGATCAGCCGAGGCTCGCCCCCGGCCTCCGTCTTGCGGCGCAGGTAGCCGATGTAGACCTCCAGTACGTTGTCTTCCCCGCCGAAGTCGTACCCCCACACGCCTTCCAAGATCTGCTCCCGCTGCAGCACCTGCCGGGGATGCCGCAGCAGGTACTGCAGCAAGTCGTACTCCTTGGGAGTGAGAGTGAACTCCCGCTGGCCTCGCCAAGTCTGGCGGGTCTGCGCGTCCAGCGCCAGGTCGCCGTAGCACAGAAGCGCCTCCGTCCCTTCTGCCTCAGCGCGTCGCAGCAAGGCGTGGAGGCGGGCCAGGAGCTCCGCTGGGGCAAACGGCTTCACCAGGTAGTCGTCTGCGCCGCTGTCCAGCCCCTCCACCCGATCCTCCACCGCATCCCTGGCCGTGAGCATCAGGACCATGACGCGATCGCCGCGGCTGCGCAGCTGGCGCAGCACTTCCAGGCCGTCCACTTCTGGCATCAGCCAGTCCAGCACCACCACATCTGGCCGCTGCGCCTGCGCCTGCGCCAGCGCCTGGCGGCCGTCTTCGGCCGTCTCCACGGCGAACCCTTCGTAGGCCAGCGTGCGCCGCAGCATATTCAGCAGGCGTTTGTCGTCATCTACGATCAGGACCTTGACCACCGCCACCCCTCGCATCCACTGGCGTTGCGCAGCCTCGCCCATTATACCAACCCGGTCGGCTCGGGTGCAACCAGCCTCGTGACGGAATCAGCGCCGCACGGGGGACGCTCCGCCCCACACCGCCAGTATAGCGGACGCGCATGAGAGCATCCTGAGCCCACCCTGAGAGGAAGCTGAGAAGGGCAGCGCCCCCGAGGCTGGCGCCGCCGAAGTGGTGGAGACGCCGTCCATCTTGAACGGCTGGACTGCTCTTGAGCCCAACAGCGCCCTGTGGGTTCCTGCGCAGTACGAGGGGTATGGCTCTCCCGACTTGGTGACGTTGGACGCGGTGGCCGCGACCCTCAGCATCTGGACCGCGCCCAACACCGGTGGGGAGCCCGTTCCTGGCGAGTGGGCTCCCCATTGCGCGCTTCGGGCAGGTGAAGGTCCCTCAGGGGCGTAGCCGCCTGGCCCCGGATTCTCAGGAACCTCTCAACTTGCGCTAAGCATCGGTTAAGCCTTCCCCGGTAGAATTGGGAGTGTCTTGGGCAACCGGCGCGCCAGAGCGCAGCACAGGAGGGTGGTGGATGGCCAACGAGGCCAGCATCGGCAAGGCACCGGCAGAATGCCCACCGGCCGTGCGCCTGCAAGGGATCGCCAAGGTCTACCAGATGGGGGACGTGCAAGTCCACGCCCTGCGGGGCATCGATCTGGAGATCGCCGAAGGGGAATGGGCGGCCATCATGGGGGCCAGCGGTTCAGGCAAGAGCACGCTGATGAACATCATCGGCTGCCTGGACCAAGCCACCGGCGGCACCTACTGGCTCTCGGGCACCGACGTGAGCGTCCTCAACGACAACCAGCTCAGCGACATCCGCGGCCGGCGCATCGGCTTCGTCTTCCAGCAGTTCAACCTGCTGGCAAGGCAGACAGCCCTGCAGAACGTGGAGTTGCCCATGCTCTACACCGGCAACGGCCACGATCGGCGCGAGCGGGCCGTGGCTGCCTTGGAATCGGTGGGCCTGGCCGGCCGCATGCACCACAAGCCCATGGAAATGAGCGGCGGCCAGCAGCAGCGCGTGGCCATCGCCAGGGCCCTGGTCAACGACCCGGCCTTCATCCTGGCCGACGAGCCGACCGGCAACCTTGATTCCCAGACAGGCAAGGAGATCGTCGCGCTCTTCCGGCGGCTGCACGAAGAGCGCGGCATCACGTTGATCTTCGTCACTCACGACCCCGGCCTGGGCCAGCAGGCGCCCCGCCGTATCACCCTGCGGGACGGCCAGGTCACCGATGACCAACGAGACCCAGCCTAGGCTGCCGGCCCCAAGGGGATGCCCTCAAACGCGCCTGCACGAACGTGGAGAGGAGAGAGGAAGGCAATGAAGACAGGTTACGTGGTGTTGACTGTGGTGGCCGTGGCCTTGGTCGCCCTGGTGGGAGGATTCATCTTGGGGCGAAGCAACATCTCGGTGTTGGCGGGCATCCTGCCCGCCAGCGGCTCGGCGAGCTCTCAGCCGTCTGGGGGCCCGTTCGCCCCCGGCCAGTTCCAACCGGGGCCGTTCGACCCGTCTCAGATGACCGAAGAGCAGCGCCAGGCGTTTCGTCAGGGCCGGGGCCAAGGGCAAGCCGCACAACTGCCCATGGGCCCCGAAAGCGGCGCCGCCTTTGGCGGCGCGCGTTTTGGCGCCATCGAATCGATCGAGGACGGGGTGATGGTGGTGCGTCAGGCTGACGGCTCGGCGCTGAAGGTCAAGACCACCGACACTACTTTGATCCAGAAGCTGATGGACGTGGGACTCGCCGACCTGGTGGTGGGCGAATCGGTGGCTGTCTCCGGCTCGGCCGGCGAAGACGGTGTGACCACAGCCCGGTCCATCCGGGTCATGGGCGAGGTCACTCGCTAGGGAAGGCGAGGATGGGCATGAAGCGTGTCGCAGGTGTGCTCAAGTGGTTGGTCGTCTTGGGGCTGGTGGCCGTGGCAGGGTGGCTGGGCTGGACCCGCTGGGTTGGAGAGCGCGGCGCGTCCCAAGCCCAGACGGCCAGCACAGCCCAGATCTTCACCGTGAGGCGGGGCAGCATCGCGGCTACCCTCTCGCCCACCGGTCTGGTCTACGCTCGGGCCCAGAAGCCGATGTCGTTCAACGCCTCCAACGCCCTGCTGACGGAGCTGAACGTCCGGGTGGGTCAGGAGGTGAAGGCTGGCGACGTTCTGGCACGCATCGATGAGACGGCCCTGCAGAACGCCCTGGACAAGGCAGAGGCAGACTACCTATCAGCCCAGGAGGCTTTGGAGGCGTTGCAGGAACCGCACAGTGCGGTAGAACTGCAGCGGTTGGAAGCGGCGGTGAGCCAAGCCGAGTACGACCTGCAAGCGGCCCGCCAGGCGCTGGCAGAGCTGCTGCAGCCGGATGTCACTGCGGCCAAGCGGAAGGCGCGCGATGCCCAGGCGATGCTTTCCAGCGCGCAAGACGCGCTAGCCGAGATGCAAGCCGACCCTGCCCCCCAGGAAGACGTCGACGTCCTCCAGTGGCAGTACAACGAGCTGGAAGTGAAGCATGGCCAACTGCTCAGCAGCAACCCCAGCCCCACCGAACAGCAGCAGGATGCGCTGCGGCTGGTGGCCAACCAGATGGCCGACGCCAAGGAAGCCTTGGAGCGGGCCAAGCTGCAGCGTCAGCTCGACCTGCTCAAGGCTGAGCACGAGGTCTCCTTGGCGCAAGACAACCTGTCCAGCGCCGTGGAGAACCTGGCGGATCTCCAGGAGGGCACCGACCCCGACGAGGCGGCCGCGGCAGAGCTGGCAGTCGCCCAAGCCGAGTACAACGTCCGCAAAGCGCAAGAGGAGCTCGCCGATGCCCAGGCTGGGCCGGATGCCGCTGCGCTCAAGCTGGCCCAGGCCAGGCACGATTCGGCCAAGGCGGTGTACGAAGAGGCTAAGCTGGCGCTGGAAGGGGCCGTTATGAAAGCGCCCTTCGATGGCACCATCACTCGGGTGGGCGCCGATCTGGGCGACACCGTCTCGCCGAGCCTGGCTGTAGTCGCTGTAGCCGATCTCACCGACCTGCGCATCCAAGCCTCCATCGATGAGACCCAGATCGCCCAAGTGGAGTTTGGGCAACCGGTCGAAATCACCTTCGACGCGCACAGCGGCCGGACCTTCCAAGGCCAGGTGCTGGAAGTGCCATTGCAGGGTACCCTGGCCAACAACGTAGTCACCTACGCGGTGACAGTCTCGCTGGAAAGCGCCGAGGGGCTGGACCTGAGAGTGGGGATGACGGCAAACCTGAACGTTCTGCTCGGCGAATCGCAAGACGCCTTGCTGGTGCCGGCCATGGCCATCAAGCAGAGCAGCGAGGGCGCGGTCGTC
>JAAYZY010000639.1 GCA_012514615.1 Chloroflexota bacterium
CATGCCCCGCCGCGGCGACCCCTTGGGCGGGGAGCCGCCGCCGCCCTGCTGGAGCGGGTGTCCCGCGGCATGAGCCGCATCATCGCCGAGAACGTGGCTCAGGAGGTGCTGGTGGTGGCCCACGGCGGCACCCTGGGCACGGCCCTGCGCGCCATCTTGGGGAGCCACGCCCTCACCGTGCACACCGATCTCACCGGCGTGCACCACCTGCTCTGGGAAGATGGCCGTTGGAACCTGCGTTACCTCAACCGGCGCGAGCACCTGCTGGGCTCGACCGACTGAGCCAGCGAGCCACGGGAGGCCCGTCATGCCCACGGTGGAGGAGTACCGGCGCACCCTGCGCACCCTGGCCGAGTGGGAGCCGTTCCTGCTGGCCGAATCGAGGCTGCCCGGGCCGCGGGCCAACCTGGAACTGATCCACGCCGCCGCCGACCTGGCCGACGAGGCGCTCTTGGAGCGGTTCGCGGCCGTAGAGGCGTCGGCCGACTCGCCCCGCCTCTTCCTGCTGCTGTGCGGGACGGTGGGCCTGGGTCGGCTGCTGGCCCAGGGGCGCACCTCTCCCCTGCCCACCCTGCGCCGCCTGGCAGACGACGGCCGCTGGCGGCTGCGGGAAGCAGTGGCCATGGCCCTGCAGCGTTGGGGCGCGGCGGACATGCCCGCGCTGCTGGCAGAGATGCGCGCTTGGGCCCAGGGCACGCCCCTGGAGCAGCGGGCCGCGGTGGCCGCCCTGTGCGAGCCAGCCCTGCTGCGGGAGCCGGCCCACGCCCTCGCCGTGTTGGATCTGCTGCACACCGTCACCGCCAGCATCCCCCGCGCCGCCCAGCGCCAGGGCGAGCCGTTTCGAGCCCTGCGGCAGACGCTGGGCTACGGTTGGAGCGTGGCCGTGGCCGCCCTGCCCAGCGAGGGTCGGCGGCGCATGGAGCATTGGCTGCCCCACCACGACCGCGACATCCGCTGGATCATGCGGGAGAACCTGAGGAAGAACCGCCTGGCGCGGCTGGACCCGGCCTGGGTGGCCCGTTGCCAGGAGCGGCTGAGCCTGCCCGGCTAGAGCGCCGCATTCGCCGCAGCGGTGTGGGTGGCGGGGCTGCCCGGGCTGAGCAGACCGGGCGCTTGAGGCCGGTCGGTCTGCGTCGAGCGATGGAAGGAGCAGGCCATGGTGGGCGTGGTCTACCTGACACTGGTTACCCTGCTGCTGGGCGCGGCTTGGGTGATCTTCCGCATCTTGGTCCGTGGCGACTACCGGCGGCTCGGCCGGCTGGCTCCCTTGACCTCGTTCCTGGAGCTGCTGATCTGGCTGCTTTTTGTGGCCTTCCCCTACCTCTACAATCCTCCCGACTGGCCGTTGGTCTGGTTTGCTGAGCCAACGGTGGGGCCAGCCATGGTGGTCGTCGGCTCGGCCCTGACGGTGGGCGGCATGGGCTTGGCCTTGGCAGCCATGGCCAGGCTGGGGGTGCCCAAGACCATGGGCCGCCAGACGGTGCAGATGGAGCGGGCCGGCCTGTACCGCCTCAGCCGGAATCCCCAGATCGTTGGCGGGGGGCTGGCCGTCCTCGGTACCGTACTCCTGTGGCCGTCGTGGTACGCGGTGGGCTGGGCTGGCCTCTACGGCGTCATGGGCCACCTCATGGTGCTCACGGAAGAGGAGCATCTGAAGAGGCTGTACGGCGAGCCGTACGCACGGTACTGCCAGGACGTGGCGCGCTACCTGGGCTGGCCCCGCCGGGGGTAGCCTGGACGAAGGGGCGCCTTGTCTGTGCTGGCGCTGCGCTCGGAGAGGCCAGAGCCATCGGCACTTGAGTTTTCCGGCTTTTTGGGGTATCATTGCCTAGCGTCCAGTTGGCAAGGCGCACCCCACGAACGCTATGCGGAGGAGATGTCCATCCAATGAAAGTCGTGTTGATGAAGAAAGTGCCCAACCTGGGCAAGGCTGGCGAGATCAAGAACGTGGCCGACGGCTACGCCCGCAACTTCCTCTTCCCCCAGGGGTTGGCCATGCCGGCCACCGAAGGGGCGCTCAAGCAGGCCAAGGTGGCGCAAGAGGCGGAGAAGCGGCGGGAGAGGCAACAGCACAACGAGGCGCAGGCCCTGGCCGACCGGCTTTCGGGGCAGGTCTTCAGCTTCAGCGCCCGTGTGGGCGAGAACGACCGCCTCTACGGCTCCATCACCAGCGCCGATATCGCCGAAGCCATCGGCCTGGCCCTGGGCGAAGAGATGGACAAGCGCAAGGTCTTGCTGGACCAGCCGATCCGTGAGCTGGGCGAGCACACCGTGGCCGTGAAGCTCCACGGCGACGTACAAGCCCAGGTGCAGGTGGTGGTCACCCGCGAGGAATAGCCTCCCAGGCTGTGGTACGCAGGAGGGTTGTGGTGGAGGACGATCTGGGCTACGAACCGCTGGACGACGCCGGGTCGGCAGAAGAAACGGAGCTCCTGGACGAGCTGGCGGAACTGGTGGCCCATATCGGGTGCTTGTCGTGTCGGCACCCCTTTGACCAAGATGAGGTGCGGCTTCTGGCCCGCTACGGCGACGCCTGGCTCATGTCGGGCTACTGCGAGAGCTGCGACATGCACCAGTTGGTGGTGATCCTGGTGCACGAGGTGGAGCGAGAACCCAACGCCTCGGCAGTGGGCGAAATGACCTGGCAAGAGTGGGAAGAAGCCTCGCAGCGCGACCCCATCTCTGTGGAGGACGTACGCCGGGTGGACCGCCTGCTGGCGGTGCACAGCGACCTGAAGCAGCTGCTATGACCCCGGCCTGCGAGCCCAGGGGACACAGCCGGCCCATTCCGTGGAATGGGCCGCTTCTGTTGGGCGTGGGGTCAGGGCAGGCGGCCACGACGCAGTTGCCTGAAAGGGAAGACCAGCAAGAGCCCAGGGAGCAGACCGCCCAGGCACAGGCCGCGCTCACGGGGCGTCTCGTTGCTGCGCTCGCGGGGCACACCCGTAGGGGCGGAGGTGGCCAGGGCTTGCCGCGGCTGGGCCTTCACGTGCTGCCGCCAGGCCGCGTCCAACTCGTCCAAGCCAAACCCATAGACTTTCTGCAGGGCGTCTTCTTGGTGGGCGCCAGCCTTGAACTCCTGCAGCAGCGCCTGCAGCGGCTCGCGGCCGTAGACGTCCACCAGGGACTTGACCACTGAGTAGACCTGGGCGTAGTAGAGGTCGACTTCTGCCGGGTCGTTGGTGTAGGCTGAAAGCGACCGCACAGAGATCAGCCTGTTGCTGCGCAGGGCCTCCTCCAGGGCCAGGCGGTTGACCAGCGGCAGCTCGCCCTCGGCGTACATGGCTAGCCCTTCGTCCAGCCAGCGGGGCAGCCCGCCCAGGGGGTTGCGGGTGGCCAGGCCCACCACGATGTGGCTCAATTCGTGGGCCAGCACACCCTCTACGCCTGGCGAGCTGGCCAAGACCAGCATGGTGTCGTCGGAGACGGCCATGCCCAAGGTGAGTACCTGGCTGTCGAACGTCTCGCTGCGGGACGGCACCACCAGCTTCATGTCGTCGCGGCTTTGGTAGAGGTAGATATGCACCGGACGAGAGAGCGCCAGCCCCACATCGCCTTCCAAGCGCCCCAGGGCTTCTTCGGCCACGTGCAGCAGATCTCGGGCGCGGCTCTCCGGCACGCCGTACCAGTGCACCACCAGCGTGCCGCTGACCATCTCTTGCCACGGGAAGCGGTCATCGCGGTAGACGAGAACCACGGGATCGGTCTCCAGCGTCTGGCCGCCGGAGGTCTCCAGGCTCCAGTAGTATTCGATCTCGGTGCCGGGGGGCAAGTCTCCGGGGAGCAAGGGCCAGGTGTGGGCTACCTCGATCTGTTCCCCGGGGACGAACTCGGGCTCGGCCCGCAAGCGCACGCGTTCGCCGGCCTCGCGGTAGA
>JAAYZY010000640.1 GCA_012514615.1 Chloroflexota bacterium
GCGCCCGACCAGACGCCCACGCCGGCGCCGACCTTCGACTTGCGGTCGTTGGGCGATTCGTTCTGCTACGGCGCTGGGGTGGCCCTGGCCATCTTCGTGGGCCTGGGGGCCTTGGCCGCTTTTCGCGGTGCGCTGCTGGCCCTGTGGAAGCGCATCCGCCGCCGTTAGGGGGCCTGGCCGCTCCGGCTCCCGCGGCGTAGGTTGGGCATCCCCAAGACGATGCAACGAGGGCTGGTCTGTGGGACGAGCCCGTTTCTTGTTGAGATGGACGCAAGACTGCCATGAGGACGAGACTGAGAGAGATGTTCCGAGGGAGAAGGTCGCCAAGCCCTGCCCGCCGCCTGGTGGTGGGCCTCGGCAACCCAGGGCCTGACTACGCCAAGACCCGCCACAACATCGGCTTCTGGTGCGTGAATCGCCTGGCGGACGGTCACCGCTTCGCCGCTTGGTGGCCGTCGCAGCGCGCCATGGTGACCGAAGGGACCCTGGCCGGCCAGGCGGTGGTGCTGGTGAAGCCGCTCACGTTCATGAACCTGAGCGGGCAGGCGGTGAAGCCGCTAATGGCCCGCTATGGCGTGGGCTTGGACGACTTGCTGGTGGTCTACGACGACCTGGACCTGGATGTGGCGGCCCTGCGGCTGCGCCCCCGGGGCAGCTCGGGTGGGCACAAAGGGGTGCAGTCGATCATCGACACGTTGGGCAGTCAGGACTTCGCCCGCCTGCGCTTGGGCATCGGCCGGCCGGTGCACGGCGACCCGGTGGACTACGTGCTGAGCCCGTTCTCTCTCGACGAGTCCATCGCCATGGATCGGACGCTGGCGCGGGCTGAGGAAGCTGTTGTCTGCTGGCTCAACGAGGGCGTGGAAGCGGCCATGAACCGCTTCAACAAGACGCCGCTGCCCGCTGAGAAGTAGGGGCAGCCGAGGGGAGATGGAGCGAACAGACCTGGAAGCGGGACGGCTGCTGGGTCAAGAGGAAGGGGCCGCGCCCCTGGCGGCGCTGCTGGCCCTGGCCCGCGCCCTGCCCGAGTACGAAACGCTGCGCCGGCAATTGCAGGCTGGGCAGGCGATGGATCAGGCCGAGCCGCTGGTGCGCCCAGCCCGAGCGTTCCTTCTGGCGGCCCTGCAGCGCGATCTGGGGCGGCCGATCTTGGTGGTCACGCCGCGGCCTGAGGGGGCCAGGCGCATGGCCGATGAGATTGCCGCCTGGAGCGAGACGCCTGAGGCGGTCTTCCTCTTCCCCGAGCCGGGCATCCTGCCCTTTGAGCGCGCCCCCTGGCCGTTGGAGAGCCGCCAGCAGCGCTTGGCTGCCCTGGCCGCCCTGAGCAACCGCGAGTTGAAGTCGCCGCCGCTGGTGGTGGCGTCGGCCCGGGCTCTGCTGCACCGTACCCTGCCGGCGCGGGAGATGCGGCTGCGCCTGCGCACCCTGCGCCTGGGGCAGAAGGTGAGCTTGACCGAGACGCTGGAGCGTTGGGTGGCTTTCGGCTACCGCCCGGTGGAGGTGGTGGAGGAGCCAGGCGCCTTCTCCCGCCGCGGCGGCATCGTGGATTGCTTCCCTCCCAACCTGCGCTTCCCTGTGCGCATCGAGTTCTTCGGCAACCAGGTGGACAGCCTGCGACTCTTCGATCCCTCTACCCAGCGCACCCGAGAGCGCATCCCCGAAGCGGTCATCGGCCCGGCCACCGAAGCCCTGCCGCCCTATGGCCCCCAAGCGGTGAAGCGCATGGCCGGCTTGGATTTCGGGCGCTGCCACCCCCTGGCCGAAAGCCAGTTCCGCAGCGACAAGGAGATGCTGGAGCAGGCGACCGTCTTCAACGGCATCGAGCTCTTCCTACCCTATCTCTACTCCTCTTCCTCCTCCGCCCTGGAGCACCTGCCAGCGGAAGGCGTGTTGGTGTTGGAGAACCCGGCCGAGGTGCAGACCGCCCTGGCCGAAGCCCTGAGCCATGCTGAGGAGCTGCGCCGCGAGCTTGTCTCCGCCGGCGACCTGCCGGATGGCTTCAACAGCCCTTACGCCGATGCGTCCCAGTTCATGGAGACGCTGCGCACCCGACGGCAGCTTCTCCTCTCCAGCGCTGAGGAGCAGCCATCGCCGGGCCAGCTGGCCTTCCGCTTCGGGCATGCCGACCGCTACGGCGGCCAACTGAAGCGGGTCAGTGAGACGGTGCAGCGCCTGCAAGAGCAGGGCGACCGGGTGGTCATCCTGAGCCGCCAGGCCCCCCGCTTGCTGGAGCTCTTCGGCGAGGCTGGCCTGCCGGTAGCCCAGGCCTTTGGCGGGCTGGGCTTGCCGCCGCCGGGCAGCGTCACGGTGCTGCAGCGCCTGCTGGAAGAAGGCTGGGTGCTGGAGCTCGACCACGGCGGCAGCGACGCCCTGTATCTGCTGACCGATGCGGAGATCTTTGGCTGGGCCAAACCCAAGCCCCGACGCACCCGCGTGTCCCACGCCATCGCCCCGGAAAGCTTCTTCGCCGACCTGACGCCCGGCGACTATGTGGTGCATATGGAGCACGGCATCGGGCACTTCTTGGGCCTGGCCACCATGAACCTGGATGGCGTGGAGAAGGAGTATATCCTGCTTGAATACGCGGCCGGCGATCGGCTCTATGTGCCGGTGCACCAGGCCGACCGCCTCACGCGCTACGTGGGCCTCAGCGAGGAGGCCCCCAACTTACACCGCTTGGGCACCGCCGAGTGGGACCAGGTGAAGGCCCGCACCCGCCGGGCCGTGGCCGACATCGCCCAAGAGCTGCTGGACCTCTACGCCCGCCGCTCGGTGGTGCACGGCCACGCCTTCGGCCCCGACACCCCCTGGCAGGAGGAGCTGGAGGCTGCCTTCCCCTATGTGGAGACGGAAGACCAGCTGCACGCCATCGAAGCGGTGAAGGGGGATATGGAGCAGGCCATGCCCATGGATCGCCTCATCTGCGGCGACGTGGGCTA
>JAAYZY010000060.1 GCA_012514615.1 Chloroflexota bacterium
CGAGCGCCCCGTAGACGATGCGGCGGGCGGCGCCCTTCTTGCCCTTCCACAGCACCTTGTTGATGACCTGGGTGACGAGAACGCTGTCGTAGACCGGATCCGGCTCCAGCTTCTTGATCTCGGCAGGTGCGCGACGCATCAGCCCTCCTTCTTTGTGCCGTACCGGGAACGGGACTTCTTGCGGCCGCTCACTCCGGCGGCGTCGAGAGCGCCCCGGATCACCTTGTAGCGGACGCCGGGCAGGTCCTTCACACGGCCGCCGCGCACCAACACCACCGAGTGCTCCTGCAGCGTGTGCCCCTCTCCAGGGATGTAGGCCGTCACCTCAACCCCGTTGCTGAGCCGCACTCTGGCGATCTTGCGCAGAGCCGAGTTCGGCTTCTTGGGCGTCATGGTCTTGACCTGCGTGCACACCCCACGCTTCTGCGGGTTGCCCTTGGGCAGCCGCTGCGCCTCGTTCTCCAGCGCATTGAAGGTGTAGCGCAGAGCCGGCGACTTCTCTTTCTTCTGGATTGACCTTCGTCCCTTCCGGATCAACTGATTGATGGTCGGCAAACCAGAACCTCCTCCGTTACGATAGCCTTGCCTGAGAACAGCACTGCCGGGCTACTCACCCTCCCATAAGAGGAGGTCCCCTTGACCTTCGAGGACCTCCCCCTCGGACACGCCTTCACTCTCCCTCGGAACTCTCTCTCAGAAAGAGACTGACGAATTGCCAGTATAGCACAGGCTCGAAGGCTCGTCAAGTCCTTCCCGCCTGCCGGAACGCTAGAGCAGGTCGCTCAGGTCTTCCTCTTCGTCTTCTTCCAGCGCCAAGCCGTCGCCGGCCCAGGTGGCCGCCTCCCGGCGCATGGCCTCCTGCAGCTTCTCGCGGAAGCGGAACCCTGTTCCGGCTGGGATCAGCCGCCCCAGGATCACGTTCTCCTTGAGCCCACGCAGGTCATCCTTGGCCCCACGCACCGCTGCTTCGGTGAGCACGCGGCTGGTCTCCTGGAACGAAGCGGCCGCCAAGAAGCTCTCAGTGTTCAGCGCCGCCTTGGTCACCCCCAGAAGCACCGGGCGCCCCACCGCCGGCATCCCGCCCTGCTCCACCACTTCGCTGTTCACCCGGTCGAAGTGGAAGCGATCCACCAGTTCGCCGGCCAGGAACTCCGTGTCGTTGGGCTTCTGCACCTGCACCCGCCGCGTCAACTGGCGGATGATGACTTCCACGTGCTTGTCGTTGATGTTCACGCCCTGGTTGCGGTAGACCTTCTGCACTTCCTGCAAGAGATACATCTGGGCTTCCTCACGCCCCAGGATACGCAGGATCTCCTTGGGGTTCTTCACCCCTTCGGTCAACTGCTCGCCGGCCTGCACCTGCTGCCCCTGCAGCACACGCACGCGGGCCGAGGCGGGCACCTCGTACTCCACCTCGTCGACCTCGTCGCGGCGAATCAGGGCAACCAACTGGCCGTCGGAGTCATCCCACAGGCAGTGCCCGTCCATCCCAGCCACGATCTCTTCGCCCGTGCTGCTGCGAGCGATGACCGTGTCCTCCTGGACGCGCTCACTGTCCTCCACCACCCGCTCGTACTCCGCCGGCACTTCCACCGTGCGGTGCACCACCCGGGAATTGGTGATCTTCAGCTTGCGGATGTCGCCATCCCAGTAGATCTCGGCCGTCCCGTCGATGTCAGCGATGATGGCTTCGCCCTTGGGGGTGCGGGCCTCGTAAAGCTCCTCCACCCGAGGCAGACCCTGGGTGATGTCCTCGCCGCCAGCCACACCGCCGGTGTGGAAGGTACGCAGCGTCAGCTGCGTGCCCGGCTCGCCGATGGATTGGGCAGCGATGATGCCCACCGCTTCGCCCACCGTCACGAAGCCGCCCCGAGCCAGGTCCCGCCCGTAGCACTTGATGCACAGCCCGAACGGCGTCTCGCAGGTCATGGGCGAACGCACATACATGCGGGTGACGCCGGCGCGCATGGCCAACTCGGCCTTGGTGGGGGTGATTTCCTCACCAGCCCCGATGATGACCTCGCCTGTGCGCGGGTCTGCCACCGGTCCGGCGGAGATGCGCCCCACCGTTCGTTCGGCCAGGGTCTCGCCCATGCCCTTGCTGTCCTTGGCGTCGACCCAGATGCCGGCCTGCGTCCCACAGTCATCTTCCGTGATGATCACGTCCTGGGCCACGTCCACCAGGCGGCGAGTCAGGTAGCCGGCATCGGCCGTGCGCAGGGCCGTATCGGCCAGGCCCTTGCGCGCCCCGTGCGTACTCAGGAAGTACTCCAGGGCGGTCAGGCCCTCACGGAAGTTGGAGCGGATCGGCAGGGCGATGATGCGCCCGGACGGGTCAGCCATGAGGCCGCGCATGCCGGCCAACTGGCGCACCGGCTGGATGCCGCCCTTGGTCGCCCCAGAGGTGGCCATGGCGCCGATGCCCACGTAGTCGTTCAGCTCGTCCTTCACGGCCTTGGTGATGTCGTCGGTGGCCCGGGTCCAGAGCTCCACCGTCTTGGCATACTGCTCATCTTCAGTGATCAGGCCGCGGCGGTACTGCCGCTCGATGTCTTCCACCTTGGCCGTCGTCTCGGTGATGATGGTCTCTTTGACCGCCGGCACCTGGATGTCGCTCACGGCAATGGTGATGCCGCTCTTGGTGGCGTAGTTGAAGCCCACCCGCTTGATCTCATCAACAAGCTCGGCAGTGCGCTCCTGGCCCATGATGCGGTAGCACTCGCCTACCACGTCGTTCAGCTCACCTTTGTCCAGGATCTTGTTGACGAACCGAAGGTCGTCGGGCAAGACCATGTTGAAGATGACCCGCCCAGCGGTGGTGTCGATCATCACCTTCTCGTCCAGCGCCTGCCGAATCGCCTCCACGCCCTTGGGGCCAAGGCCGTGGACGCCCAGGAGCCGCTCCTCGCCGGCGCGCATCAGCGTCAGCACGTCGCCCGCCGTGGCCAAGTCTGCCTTCAGCAACGCCTCCTTGACCCGAGGGGGTACGGAGAGCTGCCCCACCGACGTGTTCCAGCTCCAAGAGCGGTAGCGCATCTTGATCGGTGCGTGCAGCCCGATGATCCCCAAGTCGTGGGCCAGCAACACCTCGTCGGGGTTGGCAAAGGCCTTGCCTGCGCCCTTGTCTTTGGGGTTCTCCAGGGTGAGGTAGTAGCAGCCCATGACCATGTCTTTGGACGGGCCGACGATCGGCTCGCCGCTGGAAGGCTTCAGCAGGTTGGCCGAGGCCAGCATCAACTGGCGGGCTTCCTCCACTGCCTTGTTGGAGAGGGGCACATGGACGGCCATCTGGTCGCCGTCGAAGTCGGCGTTGAAGGCCGAGCAGACCAACGGGTGAATCTGGATGGCGCTGCCCTCCACCAACACCACTTCGAAGGCCTGGATACCCAGGCGGTGCAGGGTAGGCGCCCGATTCAGCAGCACAGGCCGCTCTTTGGTCACCTCTTCTAGCACGTCCCACACCTCAGAGCTCAGCC
>JAAYZY010000641.1 GCA_012514615.1 Chloroflexota bacterium
CAGGAAGCCATCGTCATCCCCGAAAACATCGACGCCATCCGCTGCCTCCTGGGCATGCAGACCAAGGCCGAAGACGCCATCGCTCGCACCAACAAGAACCTGGGCATCAAGGTCTAAGGTCCGGGCGTCTGGGGGCGGCGGCAGCAGGGGCGGCGGTTGAGTTGTCCCCGCTGCTGCCGACTCAACGAAGAAATGGAGGCCACCATGCTTGCGGTTCGAATCCACGGCAAACTGGACATGCGTGTGGACGACCTGCCGCCCCTGCCCGACCCTGGGCCGGGGGAAGTGCTGCTGCGGCCGGCCATGATCGGCATCTGCGGCTCCGATACACACCGCTACGTCGAGGGGGGCATGGGCAAGCGCAAGATCCTCTCGCCCCACATCCCCGGCCACGAGTTCGCGGCGGTTGTGGAGGCGGTGGGGCCGGACGTGACCTGGATCGCCCCTGGCGCCCGTGTGGCTGTGGAGCCAGCGCGCCCCTGCCACCATTGTGAGATGTGCCTGCAGGGCAAGCACCACCTCTGCCCGACGCTGAAGATGCTGGGCTCCTACCCGGTACCGGGCTCGTTGGTGGAGCGGATGCTCTACCCCGCCACCCGTGAGCTGCTCATCCCGCTGCCCGACAGCATGAGCCTGGAAGAAGGGGCCATGCTGGAGCCGCTGGGTGTGGCCATGCACGCCCTGGAGCTGCGCCGCCTGCGCCTGGCCGATGACGTGGCCGTGCTGGGCAGCGGCACCATCGGCCTGCTCATCGCCCAACTGGCTCGCCTGGCCGGGGCCAGCCGCATCATCTGCACCGACCCCTTGGACTACCGCTTGGAGTGGGCTGAGCGGATGGGCGCGACCCACGTCATCAACCCCAAGAAGTCCGATGTGGTAAAGCAGGTGCAGGAGATCACCGGTGGGCGGGGCGTCGACGTGGTCTACGATGCCTCGGCGGCGCAGAAGGCCTACTACCAGGCGGTGGAGATCGCCCGGCCGGGTGCCACCTTCGTCATGGTGGGCATCCCCGAGGCCGCCGACGTGCACCTGCCCTTCACCGAAGCCTGGCAGCGCGAGCTCACGGTCATCTTCCAGAAGCGCATGAACGACATCTACCCCCGAGCCATGAAGCTGGTGAGCGGCGGTCAGGTGGAGGTGAAGTCGATGGTCACGCACCAGTTCCCCATCACCGAGGCGGTGCGGGCCTTCGACGTGGCCAGCCGCTACTTGGACGGGGCGATCAAGGCGGCGGTGACAACGGAATAACGCCGCCAGTCCGTTGACCGACACAGACAGGAGAGCATTGTGAAAGGGTTCAGCAACTCCATCGATGCAGAACAGGTTGTCGAGTTTCCCAACCGCTCGGCGCGCTACCTCATCAACAAGACGCGGCTGCCGGACGCGGTCATCAGCCTGTATGTCTTCTACTACGAGCCGAACATGGTCGGCCCAGCTCACAAGCACACCACCGAGACCGAGATCTTCTACTGCCTGAAGGGCGCCGGCAAGATCAGGGTGGGCGCTGAAGAGTTCATCTTCACTCCGGGCACGGTGGTCTACGGTCCCCCCGGCTTGGAGCATCAGATCTTCAGCGGCCCCGATGGCCGCATGGAGTTCCTGGCGATCTTCAACCCGCCAGTGGAGATGTAGTCCCCCTCTCTCCTTCCTTCTCTTGCGGGGGGCCTTTCGGGGCTCCCCGCTGCTTTGCCCCTGCAGCGTTCGCCGGTATAATGGAACATGCACCGCACCACGTGACGGAGGAACCCCCATGATCAGTCTCATCCTCGCCCGCCACGGCCAGTCCTACGGTAACCTGGATCGCGCCGCCGGCCCCGATAGCGACCTCACAGAACTGGGCCGCCAGCAGGCGACCCGGCTGGGGGCGTGGCTGGCCGGCCAGGGCTACGCCTTCTCGGCCATCTACGCCAGCCCGCTGCGGCGCGCCCGCCAGACCGTAGAGATCATCAACCAGCACTACGGCCTGCCCATCGCCTTCGACGTGGACCTGCGGGAGTCGGAAGCGCCCCACGGCGAGGCCATGCCCCGCCGCGGCGA
>JAAYZY010000642.1 GCA_012514615.1 Chloroflexota bacterium
CGGCGGTGGTGGAGGCCTGCAGCGCCAGCCCCAGCAAGGTCGTGCTGGGCAGCCCCCCCAGGCGCTGGTCTGCGCTGGCGGCAGGGAGGCTGGCCAGGGCAACCCCGGCCTTGTTCATGCCGATCCAACCGCCTAGGTCGCCGGGCCGGCCCAACAGCCCATAGCTGCCTCCCTCTGCTGTAGACACCGCCTTGAAGACCAGCGGGTCGCTGCACAGCGTCTGACCGCGCACGCCCAGCGCGGCTCGGCCGCTGGGGTGTTCGGCAAAGGCGAACGCCAGGCTCTCGGAGGCTGCGGCAGCGTCGGACGGCGGTTCCCACAGGTTCAGCAGCAGAGCCGCCTCCAGGGAGATCCCCGCGCCTTCGGCGATGCCCCGCAGCTCGTGCCAGGCTTGGGCCGGCAGGGCGTCGCGGCTATCCTGCAGCAGCGCCGTTGGATCCACCGCGGGGGTGCACTGCCCGGCCTGGGCCAGCAACCGTTCGGCCCGCCGGCGAATGAGCCCACGCAGCGCCTGCCCCTGCTGTACCCCTCTCTCGTAGGCTGCGCCCTGCAGCGAGAGGGTGACGACACCCTGGGGGGCGGCGGTCGCCTCTGCCCCCCGAGGGGCTGGCGCGGCGCCCAGGGCCAGCGCCAGCAGGGTCAGGCCCAGAAGCAGGCGGGCAAGGTGAGGAAGCCAATGATGCCTACTCGTCAACGTCAGTCGCCTTCCATGTCCCGCGCCTTGAACTCCAGGCGGACTGGTGTGCCGACGAAGGGGTGCACCGCCCGAATCTGGTTCTCCAGGAAGCGTTGGTAGGAGAAGTGCACCAGTTTCGGGTCGTTGACGAAGAAGAGGAAGCTGGGCGGGTTGACCCCGCTCTGCGTGGCGAAGTAGAGGTGCAGCCGCTTGCCGGCCTTGGAGGGCGGCGCGTGCTGGGCCATGGCTGACCGCATGATGTTGTTCACCTGGCTGGTGGAGAGGCGCACCATCCGCTCCTGACGCACCTCCAGCGCCAGGGGCAGGACCTTGTCTACCCGCTGACGCGACTGAGCCGAGATAAACAGCACGGGTACGTGATTCAGAAAGCGGAGCTGCCGGCGCACTTTCTTGGTGTATTCCAGGAAGGTGTACGAGTCTTTCACCACCAGGTCCCACTTGTTCACCAGCACAACGACGCTCTTGTCTTCTTCCAAGATATAGCCGGCCACGTGGGCGTCTTGGGCCGTGACGCCCTGGGCGGCATCGACCATCAGCAGGACCACGTCGGAGCGGCGGATGGCTTTGATGGCCCGCATGAAGCTGTAGCGTTCCACGCCAGCCTCGATCTTGCCGCGGCGGCGGATGCCTGCGGTGTCGATCACCAGCACCGGCTGGTCTTCCCACTCCAAGTAGGTGTCGATGGCGTCCCGGGTGGTGCCGGCCACAGGGCTGACGATGGCTCGCTCGGTGCCCAAGATGGCGTTGAGCAGCGACGACTTGCCCACGTTGGGCCGTCCGACGATGGCGATCTTGGCCAGATTCTCGTCTTCTTCCTCGTCCTCATCCGGCCCCACGTCTGGGATGTCGGCGAACTGGGCCACCACCTCATCAAGCAGGTCGCCGGTGCCGGTGCCGTGCAGGGCCGAGATGGGCCAGACGGTGCCCAGCCCCAGGCCGTAGAACTCCAGGGCCTGGTGTCGTCTCTCCTCGTTATCTGCCTTGTTGGCAGCCAGAATCACTGGCTTCTCTGACCGCCGCAGCAGCTCGGCCACGTCCTGGTCGGCCGAGGTGATCCCTTCCCGGGCATCCACCAACAAGACGATGACGTCGGCTTCGTCCATGGCCAGTTCGCTCTGGCTGCGGATCTCGTTGAGGAAGGCGGCGGAGCTGGTGGCCAGCGGCTCTGTGGTGGTGGCCGTCTTGCCCTGGCGCAGTTCCAGCCCGCCGGTATCGACCACGATGAACGTGTAGCCCTGCCACTCGCACTCCCCGTACAGGCGGTCCCGGGTGGTGCCAGGCAGGTCTTCCACGATGGCGTGGGGCCTGCCCACCAGGCGGTTGAAGAGCGTGGACTTGCCCACATTGGGCCGACCCACGATGGCTACGATCGGTTTCACACTAGGGCTCATAAGCGGTCTACCATTCCTTGTCGCTTTCTGGGGAGGCGCGGCCATGCCGCATCGACCTCGCTCCCAGTGGTTATGGTCTCGGCGTGCTCGTCGCCGGCGACGCCGTGCTTCTTGCGGTAGCTGTGCCCAGTGCAGGCGTTGGCGTGGCGCTGGGCGTTGGTGTTTCTGTCTCCGCCGATGTGGGCGTAGCCGTGACGGCCGGCGTGGTGGGCGTGGGCGTGGACGTGGGCGCGGGGGAGATGATGACCTCCACCACGC
>JAAYZY010000643.1 GCA_012514615.1 Chloroflexota bacterium
CCTCGCCAAAAAGAAACGCTCCTCATCCCAGGCTGCTGGAAAGGACGAGAAGCGGCTTCGTCTCGTGGAGCCACCTTTCTTCGCAGGCCCCTCACGGCGACCTGCCTCTCTGGGTCTGGCCGACCCGGCCTCGCAACGGGGGCAACCCGCCTCGCCTTGGGGCGCTGGCAGGCCAGGCCGTTGGGGCAAGGGCTCGGAAGGGGATTTCGGTGGACGCTGCCATCGCCTCCCAGCCCAGGGCGACTCTCTGGAGAACAGCGGGGGCCACCTACTTGTCTTCGTCTACGCACAAACCGTTTCTCAATTGTGAGCTGCCGCGGCGCGGCAGCTGCTCCATTATAGCATCGCAGAGCGGCTCTGTCAAAGCTGGGGCAAGAAGGATGATGATCATTGCCTGCCCCTGAACCATGTTGAGTCAGTCCATGCCACAGCAGGTGCTGGATTTCGAACCGCGCTCCTTGGGCGGCCGGAGGCCGGGGGCACGGCAGGGGCGTGTGGCAAGGGGTGGCGCGGCGGGGGGCGACCGAGTATAATGAGCTCGTGTGGCAGGCCGGGCAAGCAGGCTCGAGCAGGAGGTGAGCCATGGACATGAAGGCGAAGGTGATGGCGGTCCTGAACCGCGCCTGGGAGCAGGAGCAGGCCTTTGCAGCCGGTCTATCGGACGACGAGCGGCGGGCCGCCGGAACGCTGCAGCACTGGTCGGCCAGAGATGTGGTGGCCTACCAGGCAGCATGGGATGAGCATTTGGCTGGCAACCTGGCCCGCGCCAGCCGGGGCGAGCCGCCGCACCTGGTGGACGATGTGGACCGGGCCAACGCCGAGACGTTTGACAGGTTCTGCCGGCAGCCATGGGAGGAGGTGTGGGACTGTGCCGAAGAGGGGCACGCCGCCGTGGTGGCCCAAGTGCAGGCGCTGGGCGCTCATGCTCTGCTGGAGCCGGGGCGCTTCCCTTGGCTGGGCCGGCAGCCCCTGTGGCGCGGCTTGGCCGGCCACTGCTGCACCCATCGGCTGATGCACCTGGCCGGCTACTGGGCGGAGCGTGGGGAAGGCGAGCGAGCCGTGCAGCTTGCCCAACAGGCGGCGCAGGAGCATGGCCCTTTGGACGACAGCCCTGAGTGGCAGGGAACGATGCGATACAACGTGGCTTGCGGCTATGCGCTGGCTGGGCGGCGGGGAGAGGCCCTGGCCGCGCTGGCCAACGCTGTGGGGTTGAACCCGGGCTTGAAACGATGGGCCCGTGAAGACCCTGACTTGGCCTCGCTGCGGGATAAGCCGGCCTATGAAGCGCTGCTGGGGTAGGGCCCAGACGGGGTGCAGAGGGCGCCCCGCGGAGCGTGGTAGGTGGGGAGCGCCCTCCACCGGGCCTGGCGGGCGCAGCCCCGCTGGTGGGGTGCAGGTGGCTCAGGGGGTGGGTGCTGCTGTCGGACGTTGTCGACGCCAGCGCGATGGTCGGCGGTGTGGGGCGGGGTTCCCATGATCATCAGCGCCAGCCGCCGCACCGACATCCCCGCCTTCTACACGCCCTGGCTCATGAACCGGATCCGCGCCGGCTACTGCCTGGTGCCGAATCCCTTCAACCGGAGCC
>JAAYZY010000644.1 GCA_012514615.1 Chloroflexota bacterium
CCTCGCTGCCGATGCGGAAGCGCACCGCACCGACTAGGGATCCGCCGGTTGACTCGCCGGCCAGCAGCTTAGCGAAGTCGCTGACCTTGGCCTCACGCTCACGACGGGTAGCCGGTGCGAGCAGACGATGCTGGCGCAGGGACTGCTCCCTGCTGACGGGGGCCAGCACCTTGACTGTGCGCGGCTGACCGTCTACCATCTCGGTGCGGGTGGCGACAACCTTGGACATGACTGCCTCCTGCATTGGGGCGGGCGTGTTCGTAGCACACCCGCCCTGCTTGTTGCTTGGCGGATGGTCACACCACTGCGTTCGGTGTGACCTAGATCACACCACTGCGTTCGGTGTGACCTAGACGACGCGGCACCAACCGACGGTGTTGAACGCGCGGGCGAACCGGTGCGCTATGCTTCCGGCGGGCTCGGCGGTGACCAGCACCTTGCCTGCCCAGTTGGCGGCGAAGTTGTCGGGGACGAACGGCGGCAGCTTGGCGGCATCCACGAAGGCGGGCAGCTCCTGCCAGTTGCGGGGGCACTGCTTCGGGTGTGCTACGCGAATGCGCAGGTTCTGCGGGCAACCGTGTGCCTGCTTGTGCTCCTGGCGCACCGTGTAGCGCTTGTGCTTCTCGGCCGCCTCACGCTCGCTGAGCTCGTAGTCACGCACGTCGGTGACGGTGTCGTGCGGGAAGAGCTGCTCTCGGTCGATCTCGTCCTCGGGGAGGTCGCGGGCATCCTCGTTGTCTCGCTCCACCGCCGCCGGGCCGTTCTCGCAGGGGTGTGCCTCGCCTACCACCCGCTTGATGGGGACCAGACGGCGCTCCATGTGACCCTGACCGGGGCCGTCCACTACCCAGACCTGCGACCAGTAGGCGCGCTGCTCGGTGGGACCCTGCGCTCGGACGTGGCGCTGCGTGTGGACGACGCGCTTGGTGTTGGGCTCCGGCTGCCGGTTGGGCCGCTCCGGGTAGACCGGCTCAACGGTGCTAAAACCTTCCGGGTGGCTGACGATACGGCCGGTGCCGTCGGGCGTGAGGTGCGGCAGGATTGGACGCTCGGTGGGGATGCGGGTGCTGGACATGGCTGACCTCCACGAAAGGGGACGACGGGACGACCCGCTACGCAGGCCGTCCCGATGACGAATCTCAATGCCACTACAAGAGCGTCCCCACGGGCCAGGTGGGGAATAGCGTAGGTGCCCAAGCGTCTCCCTGTTGCCTAACGTCCCGCATGTGGCGGGCGCCCTGGTGGGGCGTGGGCCCCCTGCCTTGCGACAGGGGGCTGGCTCTCGCGGCTTGGCCTGGGCGGCCTATGCGTTTGGTAAGGTGCTGATTACACGGTCTCCCATAGACCGACTGATCGCTTGCCCCTGCACCGCTACTGCGGCGGCGCAGCGACGAGAATGGGGGGGACCCAGCGCGCTCTTTGCGCTGGGGGGTAAACCGTTCTCGGCGGGAGCCGACCCCTTGAGGGTTGCAGGGGTAAGCTGTCGGGCTATTCTCTCGTGTAATCAGCGCCCCAAACGCATCTCATAGGCTGCCCAGGCCTCGCATGCCGCAGAGCCAGCCCTACCAGGCAAGGCAGGGTGGGTGCCCACGCCACCAGGGCCAGCGCCCGCACTGACGAAGGACGTGGCACAGGAGACGCCCAGCACCTACGCTCCCCACCTGGCCGGGTGGCGCACCCTCCCCTCTCCCCTGCCACACGCGGTACCGATTGGGCCGGTCACATACTCATCAACCGACGCCACCTTCGCCCGGCCCAACTGTCTCAGCCAGGGGCTCATGAGCCCCTGGCTCCCGCGCCGTACATGTTAGGCGCGGGCCGGCGAGGCACATGTGCCGAGCCGGGATACCCACCAGCCTGAGCGTCTTGGTCTTAGCTCGAACCACCGTCTTGGTCTTGGTCTTAGTCTTAGGCGTGAGGAACAGTCCTGACCCTCACGCTAGAATCCACGTAGACGCACGGAGAAGCAGCTACGACGGGTTGTGGGTGGCGTTTGGTACCCTACTCTACCCGTAGCCTGCTGACGTGGCTGTGGCGGCCTCTCTGTGGCCTCCCTGTGGCCGCTGGTGTGGCGGCCGGGGCTGGCTATCCAGCGGGTGCAGGGCCGGCGCTTGAGGCCCTGCTCTGGGCGGGGGGAGCGGGGGGCGGCGAGCCCCCCGCCCGGCGGCGGGCAGGCCGGCTGTACTCAGCGGGCCATCGCTGCCCGCCGCCGGAAGGCGGAACGCGGGCGGCGGCCTGCTCTTTGCCGCCGTCCGGCGCTCCGCCAGGGGTGAGGGGGACCCCGGCGTCAGCCGGGGGAGAGGGCGCCAGCCCTCTCCTTACAACAAGGGCCGCAGGCCTACCGAGCGTTTCAGCCGGGTGGTCCGAGCGAACAAAAAGGGGGGAGGGCAGCCAGTGTGGCCACCCTCCCCGTCGTGGATCAGATGCGGCACTCCTCGGCACCGGGGCAGTTGTAGAAGGAACCACGCCAGTAGCAGGTAGCACAGGCGCGGCGCTCAAGGAACCCGTCCTCGTTCTCGAAGACATCATCGAGGCAGGCACCGTCGGCTTGTTCTCCCAGGCGGCACAGCTCGTCAGCGGCGAATATGTACTTCATGTAGCCGGAGTCGGGGTCCCCATCGGACAGATGGTTCAACCGTTCGCGTTCGGCGTACTCCTCGAGGTAGTCGACCACATAGCCGAGAGTCTCA
>JAAYZY010000645.1 GCA_012514615.1 Chloroflexota bacterium
AGCGGCCATCGGCTTACGCGTGGCCAACCCCGGCGGCCAGCCGCTGCAGGGCCAGGTCTCTAGCCCCTTGCCCTTCCTGCGGGTGACGCCGACGCGCTTCGTCTGCCCGCCGCGCGGCGCGCTGGACTTGCAGGCGCGTCTGGACGTGGACAAGGCGCCAACTGGGGCGCACGAGGAGCCGGCCGGCCTGCTCATCGACAGCGACGCGGGGCAGTCTCAGCTGGCGGTGCGCTGGTCCATCGAGCGGCCGCTGATGGAGGTCTCGCCGACGTCGCTGCGCTGGGGCGCGGTGGCCAAGGGGGATCGGTTGGAGACGGCTCTGCAGGTGCGCAACAGCGGCAGCGGGCGGCTGGTGGGCAAGGCACAGTCGACCTTGCCGTATCTGCAGGCGACCCCCGAGCTCTTCTCGTGTGACGGGGGCCAGTCCGTAGAGCTGCGGGTGACCCTGTCTACCGCCGACCTGCCCCTGGGGCTGACCTCCGTGGCTGACGCGCTGCAGCTTCGGACCAACGGCGGCTCGCGGGCTGTGCCGCTGCGGGTGGAGATGCAGGGGGCGGTTCTGGGGGTGGAGACGCCTTGGCTGTACTTCGGGGCGGTGCCGCCGGGGGATGTGGCCGACGCGACGGTGCGGGTGAGCAACCGCGGCGTCTTGCCACTGGAAGGGTGGCTGGCGCCCCTGGTGGATTGGCTGCAGGTGGCGGAGCCCCGTTTCGCGGTGGAGCCGGGCCAGGCAACCGATCTCCGGGTGGCGGCTGTGACCGACGACTTCGACCGGGGCATGACCATCTCTGAGGCGCAGGCGGTGCGCCTGGAGAGCAACGGCGGGCAGGCGACGCTGGGGGCCGGCATCACCCTGCTCATGCCGGAGCTGGCGGTGGACGCCCAATCCATCGATCTGGGGCTGGTGGCCAGGGATCAGACGGCGGAATCCATCCTGGTGGTGCAGAACCGGGGCACCGGCGTGCTGGAATGGGCCGTGCACACCGGGGAGACCTGGCTGGAGATGGAGCCAGCGCAAGGCGTGTTGGGGCCAGGGCGCGAAGAGACGGTGATCCTACGGGCTTACCCCTTGGGCCTGCCGGCAGAAGCCGAAGAGGCGCAAGGCGTGGTGCAGGTGGCCAGCAACGGCGGTCGAGTCTTTGTGCAGGTGGCGGTGGGCATCGCTTCGCCGCGGCTGTTCTTGGAGACGCTGGACCTGGACCTGGGCCTGAGCATGAACTACGCTCCGCTCTCCGAGCAGCTCAACGTCTTCAACCGTGGCACCGGGCGGTTGGAGGGGCAGGTGGAGTGGGAGGCCGGCTGGCTCCAGGTGGAGCCAGCGCACTTCGTGTGTGAAACCGGCATGGGCGTCGGCCTGCGCCTGCTGGCCGAGCCGGTGGGGCTGCCGCCGGACGTGCCCCAGGAGGCTGTTCTGCGGCTGCACAGCAACGGCGGCGACGAGCAGGTGCGCCTGCGCCTGCAGGTGGAGGCGCGGCCGCTGCTGGAGGTGACTCCCCTGGAGCTGACCTTGCGCCCGGATCCCCAGACCGGCGTCCTGGGCGGGCAGGTGGAGCTGCGCAACCTGGGCTATGGTCTCTTGGACGTTCAGATGATCGGAGGTCTGCCCTGGCTGGCCGCGCCGCGCACCTCGTACCAAGTGCGGCGGGGCCGTGTGGTGCGGGTGCCGCTGCAGGCTGCGCCGGATGTCGCTGGCCCCCTGGAGGGCTGGCTCACCTTCTCAGGGGGGGAGCAAGAAGTCCGCGTCCTGGTCCGGCTGCCCGCGCCGTAGGGCGACCTGGCCAGGTGGCCAGGGAAAAGACTCACCATGTTGCCAGCCGCTGGGCTACCCAGTTGTCGGATGCCCATGCTCTGTAGCCGCGGTATCATGAGGGCGAGACTGGGGGGCGTCTGGGGGCAGGCCCGGGTACGCCTTGCCGCGTGTCTGGCCTCCGCTGCGCCGCTGGGCAGCCATGCCCGGCGGGGGAACCTCGGTGAACCCCTCAACGTCTCTATGGATAGTACCCAAGCGAGCAACAGAGCATGCATGGCGGAGTCGAAGTGAAGCGAGCGCGAGCCTGGTCAGTGGTTTCCCGGGCCCTGGTCGGCGCTGGGGTCTTGGCAGCCCTTGCGGCCTTGGTCGCCTACCTGGCGTTGACCTGGGATCTGCCGGACGTACGCTCCCTGGCAGAGCGCAAGCCCGCGCCCAGCAACCTCATTGTGGACCGACAGGGCCGTCTCCTCTACGAAGTGATCAACCCCCAGGTGGGTAAGCATGTCCCGGTGCGCCTGTCCCAGGTGCCCCTAGCTCTGCGCCAGGCGACTGTCGCCACCGAAGACGCTCGCTTTGGCCAGCACCACGGGGTGGACTTCGTGGCCGTGGCCCGGGCGCTCTGGTCCAACCTGCGGGCCGGCGAGATCGTCTCCGGCGGCAGCACCATCACCCAGCAGGTGGCGCGCATCCTGCTGATGAGCGACGCCGAACGCCAGGAGCGCACCGTACTGCGGAAGGCGCGGGAAGCGGTGCTAGCCTGGCGGCTCCAGCGTGCCTACAGCGACGACGAGATCTTGGAGCTGTACCTCAATCACGCCTACTACGGGCACTACGCCCGCGGCGTGGAGGCGGCGGCTCAGGCCTACTTCGGCAAGCACGTCAGCGAGTTGGATGTGGCGGAGAGCGTGCTGTTGGCCGGCCTGCCGCAATCGCCCGCCCTGTACAACCCCCTGGAAAACCCGGAAGCGGCCAAAGAGCGGCAAGCCACGGTCGTGCGGCTGATGCTACAGCGGGGCTACCTGTCGCCGGAGCAAGCCGAAACGGCCAAGGCCGAGGAGCTGCGATTCGTTGCCACGCCGTTCCCCATCGAGGCCCCGCACTTCGTCATGTATGTGCAGCGGCTGTTGGAGACGCAGTTCGACCCCGAGCTGGTCAGTGGCGGCGGCCTGGTGATCCACACCACGCTGGACTTGGCCCTGAACCAGGAGGCGGAGCGGATCGTCCGGTATCACCTGAGTCGGCTGACGACGCCGGGCGACGACAACCCGCAGCGCCGGGTGGACAACTCGGCCCTGCTGGCGTTGGACCCGCGCAGCGGCGAGGTCTTGGCCATGGTGGGCAGCCCAGACTACTTCGACCGGCAGATCAGCGGGGCGGTGAACGGCACGCTGACCCTGCGGCAACCCGGTTCCGCCATCAAGCCGCTCACCTATGCGGCGGCTTTCGATCCCAGCCGGGCCACGGACGCTCGTCCACCCCTGACGGCCGCCACGTTGGTGGAGGATGTGCGCACGCCGTTCGTCACCCGCGAGGGCGACCCCTATGTGCCGCTGAACTACGACCGCCGCTTCAGGGGCCCTGTGCTGCTGCGTCAGGCGCTGGGCTCCTCGCTGAACATCCCGGCGGTGAAGGTGCTGGACTACGTGGGGCTGGACGCCCTGCTGACCATGGCCTACGACCTGGGCATCACCAGCTTGGGCGGAAGCCAGGACTACGGTCTGTCGTTGACCTTGGGCGGCGGCGAGCTGAGCCTGCTGGAGCTGACCCGAGCCTACGGTGCGTTTGCCGGGTTGGGCCAGGCCCAGCGCACCGTGGCCATCACCCAGATCACCGATCTGCAGGGGGAGGTGCTCTGGAGCCACCAGCCGACTGCCGCGCGGGCAGCGCTGGACCCCCGGGTGGCCTACCTGATGACCGACATCCTCAGCGATTCGTACGCCCGCCTGAGCGGGTTCGGCGATGCGCCAGCGCTGAGGCTGTCCCGGCCAGCGGCCGTCAAGACCGGCACCACGACCGACTGGCGGGACAACTGGACCGTGGGCTACACGCCGCAACTGGTGACCGGCGTGTGGGTGGGCAACGCCGACAACCAACCGATGTACAGCGTCTCGGGGGTGAGCGGCGCGGCGCCCATCTGGCACGACTTTATGGAGCTGGCCCACAGGGGGCAGTCCGTGCTGCCGTTTGCACGGCCCGATGGCTTGGTTGAGGTGTCGGTCTGCGCCGAAAGCGGCAGCCTGCCGGGGTCGCACTGCCCCCTCAGCCGCAGCGAACTCTTCATCGAAGGGACGGAGCCGCAGCATCTCTGCACTGTGCATGACCAGGGGGCCCAGCGCTTGGCCAAGGCCGACAGGGCGTGGTCGAACTGGGAGGGCGCTGCGCCGGGCGCAGCCCCGGTGATGGCGGCCCTCCCCGAGCTGGCGCGGGCCGCGCACCCGGAGATGGGCGGGCCGGCTCTCCTGATCTCCAGCCCCGATCCACAGGCGCGCTACCGGCTGAACTCCGCTCTGCCGGCGGAGAGCCAGCGCATCCCCTTGGTGGTGCGACTGCCCTACGGCAGCGCCCCCCTGCGGGTGACCCTGTGGGTGGATGGGGCGGTCTGGCAGGTCTTCGACGGCCCGCCCTACGAAGGTTGGTGGCCGCTGCAGCCGGGTCAGCACCGGGTGCAGGCGGTGGCGCACGACGGGACCGGGGCCCAATGGGCGAGCCCGGTGGTGATCTTCGGTGTGACGGAACCATGACAGGGACGACTTCCCTGAGACTCAGAAAGGAGTGCACCTATGTATGCACGGTCGCCGTTCTTCCGCTCTCTGACGCTCCTGATGCTGGCGGCGATGCTTGTGACCAGTTGCCAGCCGGCCGCGCCTAGCTCAGCGCCCCCTCCGGTGAGGGTGCCCGGCCAAGTGGTCGAGACCACGCCCCCTACCCAGGGGCCCACGTCGGCTGCCCCGACGGCGCAGGCGCCAACCGTGCCGCCCACACAGGCGCCGCTGCCGCCAGCTCCGCCGGTGCTGGTCTCCTACGAACCAGCGCGGGGCCAGGAAGTGCCGTCCATGACCCCGGTCGTCATGCGCTTCGACCAGCCGATGGAAGAGCGGTCGGTCAAGTCGGCCTTCCGCATCTCGCCGGCTGTGGCCGGCGACGTGCGGGTGGACGGCCAAGTGGTGCAGTTCGTCCCTTCGGCGCCCTATCAACGGGGGGCGCGCTACGAGGTGACCCTGGACGGCATCGCCCAGAGCCAAAGCGGCCTGCCGTTGGGGCGGCCGTTCACAGTGGCTTTCCGCGCCAGCAGCTACCTGGAGGTAGCCCAGGTCCAGCCGGCTGAGGGGACGCCGGAGGTGGAACCCCAGCCGCTGATCACGGTGGCCTTCAACCGGCCGGTGGTGCCCATGACGGCCATCGATGAGCAAGACGACCTGCCGCAGCCGTTGGTGCTGGAGCCGGCCGTCGCCGGCCAGGGCGAATGGCTGAACACATCGATCTACACCTTCCGCCCGGACAAGCCGCTGGCATCCGGCGCCATCTACACCGCCACGGTGGCGGCCGGCCTGCGGGATGTGTCGGGTCTGCAGTTGGAGAAGGACTTCCAGTGGAGCTTCACCACGGTGGTGCCCAAGGTGCTGGACAACGCGCCCCTGGGCGATCTGGTCAAGCCCACCGAACCGATCAGCATGACTTTCAGCTACCCCATGGACCGCACCTCGGTGGAAGAGATGTTCGCTCTGCGGGCCAAGGGGAACGACAGCAGTGTGGCCGGCGCCTTCCGCTGGGCCGATGACCGCACGGTCGCCTTCCAGCCGACCAAGGCGCTGGACTGGGGCGTGGAGTACACGGCGGAGCTGCAGGCTGGGGCCAAGGCCGCAAAGGGCCAGGGCGTCACGGTGGAGGACATCAGTTGGACCTTCCGCGTGGTGCCGCTGCCGGCCATCAAGCGCACCGATCCGGCCGATGGCGACAACGCCGCGTTTCCTGGCACGGGGATCAACGTCGAGTTCGTCAGCCCCATGGACTTCAAGACGATCATGCCCAATACTACCATCCTACCAGAGCCCACGGAAGTCTACTCCTACTGGGATGAGTACGAGAACCGCCTCTACATCTCCTGGGGTATCGAGGCTTCCACCGCCTACACGGTGACCTTCGGGGCCAAGATGGCCGACCCCTACGGCAACACCCTGGGCAAGGACGTGGTGGTGCGCTTCCGCACGCGGGACTACGACCCGTCGTTCTGGATGATGGCCCCGGACCGGGTGGGCGTCTATAGCGCCTACACCGATACCCTGACCTACGTGCGCTACCGCAACATGGAAGAGTTGGAGTTCTCGCTCTACCGAGTCAGTGGCGAGCGATTCCTGGATGTCAACAGCAAAGACACCTGGCAGAAGTGGGACCGCTACCGGCCCAGCAGCGACGACCTCCTGCGCACTTGGACGCTGGACGCCTCCGACGCGCCGCGCAACAAGACCCAAGTGGCCGCGGTGGCGCTGACGGAAGAGCCCGGCGCCCTGGAGCCCGGCCTGTACTATCTGGAAATCAACGGCAGTTCGGCGAGCTCGGTGAACGTGGACTCGGCGCGCCACATGCTGGTGGTCACCCGCTGGAACATGGTGCTGAAGCATTCGGCTGACGACGCCCTGGTCTGGGTGACCGACCTGACCACCGGCCAGCCGGTGAGCGGCGTGGACCTGGTGATCTCCGACGGCGGCGAGCTGCGGCTGGAAGGCCGCACCGACGCCGACGGTCTCTTCCATGGCGAATTCCCCCTGCGGGAGAACCTGTGGGAGTCGCTGGTGGTGTTGGCTCAGGACGGCGACGCCACGGTGGCGGTAAGCAGCGACTGGGGGGAGGGGATCAGCCCGTGGAACTTCAACGTCTCCACGGAGATGTGGCGCTACCCCTACGTGGGCTACGCCTACACCGATCGACCGATCTACCGGCCGGGCCAGACCGTCTACTGGAAGGCGTTCCTGCGGGGCGACGAGGATGCGGACTACACTCTGCCCACGGCCGGCGATGAAGTGACAGTGATCATCAGCGATGCAGAGGGTAAGCAGATCCAGCAGGCGGCCTACCCACTGAACGCCATGGGTACCGTGCATGGCGAGCTGGCCCTGGATACCGAAGCTTCGTTGGGCTACTACTACATCAGCGTGAGATACGACAGCCACGAGTTTGGCGCGAACTTCCAAGTGGCGGAGTACCGCAAGCCGGAGTACGAGGTGCAGGTGCAGACGGACAAGCCGGCCTACGTCCAGGGCGACTTCATTGAGACGAAGGTGAGCGCTAGCTACTACTTCGGCGGGCCGGTGAAAGAGGCGAAGGTGCGTTGGTCGCTGCTGTCGGCCGACTTCGCCTTCGGCTCCCAGAAGCACCCCGGCTACGGCTTCAACGACTGGGAATGGACCGAGCGCGATCGCATGACCAACTACGGGGAGATGATCGCCCAGGGCGAAGGGCTCACCGACGCCGAGGGCAACTTCACCTTCCGCGTGCCGGCGGAAATCAGCAAGTACTCCATGAGCCAGCGCTTCACCCTGGATGTGTTCATCACCGACGTAAACAACCAGGATGTGGCGTCGCGCGCAGACGTGGTGGTGCACAAGGGCGAGTTCTACCTGGGGCTGAAGCCCGACCGCTATGTTGGCGTGGCTGGCGAAAAGGAGTCGGTACATCTCATCTCCGTCAACTCCGAGGCCATGACCGTGACGCAGGTGCCAGCCACCGTCGTGGTCAACGAACACCGTTGGTACAGCGTACAGCAGGAGTCTGAGAGCGGGGGGGTCTACTGGACCTTCGCGGTGGAGGACGTGCCCGTCTACACCACCACGGTGACCACCGACAACAGCGGCCATGCCCTGGTGTCGTTCACGCCGGAGAAGGGCGGCACCTACAAGATCGTGGCCAAGGGCAAAGACGCCAGGGGGAATGAGGTGCGCTCGTCCACCTACCTCTGTGTGAGCGCCAGCAAGGATGAGTTCATCTGTTGGCGGCAAGAAGACCA